>CAYYBI010000075.1:0-15509 GCA_964469835.1 uncultured Rhodospirillaceae bacterium | reverse complement strand
CAGCCGGACGGCGAGCCGACGCGCTCTCCCCTGTCGATAACCGATCTGTTCGTCGGGCTATATGCCAGCACCGCGATCCTGTCGGCCGTCGTTGCGCGCGGTGAGACCGGCCGGGGGCAGCACATCGATCTGGCCTTGATGGATGGTGCGGTGGCGACTTTGACGAATTTCGCGCAAGCCTATTTGTGCAGCGGCGAAAACCCGCCGCGCACCGGAAACATGCATGCGGTCGCCGTGCCGGCCGCCGCCTTTCAGGCGCGGGACGGGATGTTCTATCTCGCCTGCGGCACCCAGCGGCTCTACGAATTGCTGTGCAACAAGGTCCTCGAGCGGCCCGATTTCCTCGAGAATCCGAAATTCGTGAATAATGCCGCACGGGTCGCGAACCGCGAGGAATTCATGAATTTTCTGCGGGAAATCTTCGCCGCCGAAACGCTCGACCATTGGATGACGAAGATGCGGGCCGCGGGCGTACCGGCCGGACCGGTGCGCAGCGTTGCCGAGGCGTTGGAATCGCCCGAAGTCCAGGAGCGCGGCATGGTCGTAACCGTGCCGCATCCGACGGCAGGGGAAGTGCGCCTGGTGGGCACACCCTATCGGCTGTCCGATACGCCGGCGGTCGATCCGGTTGCGCCGCCCTTGCGGGGGCAGCACACCGAAGCGGTTTTGCGAGGGATGCTCGATCTTGACGATGCGGCGATCGCATCGTTGCGCGAAACGAAAACTATTCCCTGAGGGTGCGTCCGTGCGGAGGAAACAGCGATGAGCGACGATTGGCTGCCCGAGGAGATCCGGCTGGTCCGGGACAGCGTCATCCGCTTCATGGAATCCGAGATCGTACCCAGGATGGACGCGGTGGAATCGAGCGGCGTATTCCCGCGCGACCTGATCGGGGTGTGCGGCGCTGCGGGCTTTTATGGCGCGGTGTTTCCGGAATCCGTCGGCGGCACCGATTTGGGCTATCTCGCCGCCACCGTGATCAGTGAGGAAATGGCACGCCTCGATACGCGCTTCGCGGCCTGTAACAACCAACAGGGGTCAACCTGCCCCTTCACAATCTACAGCGCCGGCACCGAGGATCAGGTGGCGCGGTTCGTGCCCAACCTGCTTGCCGGGAAGACCATCGGCATGTTCTCGCTGACCGAACCCGGCGGCGGATCGGATGCAGCCGGCAACATGAAGACTATTGCGGTGCGAGACGGCGATGTCTACCGCCTCAACGGCAGCAAAATGTGGGCGTCGATGTCGAATGAGACGGATGTTGGCGTTCTTTTCGCGAAGACCGATCCCGATGCCGGACATCGCGGCATCACCGCCTTCATTGTCGAGCCGAAGAAATATCCCGGGTTTGAGGCGCGCCCTATCCCGATGATGGGCCTGTCCAACGCGCTGCGCACCTGCGCGGTCTTCCTCGACGATTTCATTGTGCCGGTGGAAAATCGCCTGGGTGAGGAGGGTGAGGGTTTCAAGATCGCCATGCATGGGTTGCAGGCGGGCCGTGTCACCGTTGCCGCCAAGGCATTGGGCATCGCGCGCGCCTGTCTCGATGAAGCGGTCCGCTACGCCAATGACCGCACGGTGCGCGGCGCTACGCTTGGGTCTTTTCAGATGGTGCAGGCGGATATTGCCGACATGGCAACCAATATCGAAGCCTCGCGGATGATGGTCTATCAGGCGGCGGAATTGTTAGATGCGGGCCGCCATTCGAACCGGCTTACCTCGATGGCCAAATATCATGCCTCGGTTACCGCCAAGCATGCGGCCGACAAGGCGCAGCAAATCTTCGGCGGCTACGGTATGGCCGCCGAATACCGGATAAGCTGGCTCAAGAGCTACGCCGATTTGTTCTTCACGGGCGAAGGCTCGGCGAACGTTCAGCGCATTTTGATCGCCGAGGATGCGCTCGGCACTAAGGACGCAGACCGGCATCGCGGCTCGACACGGTTTCGCGATCCCGCGCAGGGCCGCCTGGCGTCGGCAAAACAGGAGTTTGGAAAAGATGAAGTTTAGCCTCAGCTTGCGGCCAATGAACGACATGCCGGTACCGGCCCGGGAAATCGCAAACTATGGCGCGCTTGCCGAGAGCCTCGGCTATCATGCGGTGTACGCGACCGATCACTTCTATATTACCAGCGCCACGTTTCACTCGATCGCCGTGGTCGCGGTGCTTGCCGGGGCGACCGAAAGGATAAAACTCGGGTTTTCCGCCTATCAGGCGCCGCTGCGGCATCCGATCGCCACGGCGAAGGAATTCAGCATGCTGGATGCGTTGAGCGGCGGCCGGCTTATTGCCGGGCTGGCGGCGGGGTCATACGCGCCGGAGTTCGAGGCATTCGGAATTTCCTTCAAGCGGCGCGGTGCGATGCTCGAGGAAGCGCTGCAGGCGATCACGCTGCTGTGGACCGAAGAAGCGGCATCCTTCAAGGGAGAATTCTGGTCGTTCGACGACGTCACGATCACCGCAAAACCGGTCCAAAAGCCGCATCCGCCAATCTGGCTTGGGACCTGGACGGCGGTTCCGCGAGCGGCGCGGCGGGTCGCCAGATATGCCGCCGGATGGCAGGCTTCCGGGCTGCATACGCCGGTCGAATCGATTCCGGAAGGATTGGCGCAAATTGAAAAAGCATGCGCGGAAATCGGCCGGAATCCCGGCGACATCGGCAAAGCCTATGTAAATGGCATTATTCACTTCGGGGCCACGCCGGAGAAGGCCTGGGCGGAGTTTACCCGCAATTCGAACCGGTCTCGCGAGAAAGACCTTTGTTTTATGGGGGATACCAAGAATATCGTCGCCCGGGTCGACGCGCTGCGTGCCGCCGGTATGGATGAAATCTCGTTTCTCCTGGGTGTCGAAGCGGGAGACACGATTCGGCGGATCGCCGAAGAGGTAATGCCAGAGTTTCGCTGAAGATCCGGCGCGTCGTTCCTATCCATTTGCGCCAAAATATCCGCTCTTTCGGCGTTCCCGAATTCGGGTGGAAACCGGCCACAGCGGTGTTCCCGCCGGCTATCGCTGTAGTCCGGAGCCGGCTAAGGTGCGGCAACGCAAGTAAATATACAATAAATATTTAATAAATTTATATTATAGTTAATGTACTTTACCCCTTAAGTACTAGTGAAAATTCGTCAAATTCATATATACTTTTGGGTATAATAAGAACAATCTAAATAAAACCAATAATTCTGTGCATGAGTGAGAGTAATGGTATCGCGATGAATGCACTGCTAATTTTAAAGCAGCGCGGGAATTTCATGCTTCGCCGCGCGTTGTACCTGGCCCGGGTCGCCTTCAATGGCGTTTGGCCTGGCGTTGTTGCATGCGGCCGGTTCGCCTGGCGCGGGGTTGGCGGGATCACGCGGTTCGCCCTCGACAAGGTTGGGCACAGCATCGTTGCGTGCGGCCGGTTCGCCTGGCGCGGAGCGGTTGGCAGGACCAAGAAACGAGCCCCGGTGCAGAACGCGAACAATCCGTTCCACCTTTGGCTGCTGCTGGGAACCATGGCCGTTCTCGGATTTACATATCATAAATCACAGACAGTAGATTTCGACAGGTATGCGCGCACCCAAACCCAGCTTGAGACTTTGCGTTTGTTGGAACAGCGTGTGGATCGCGATATCCTCAAGGTTCGTGTCGGGCTGGGCGCGGAGAACGCTGCCTTGTTCGGCCTCACGGACCGTATGACCAATCTGCTTTCGGCGTTGCAGCGCGGGCAAGATGGGATCGATCAGGCTGGGCCATTCGGAATTAACGGATTTCTGGCGGATTATGGGTCGGTATTAATTCGGCGCAAAATGCTCCTGCAGCAATTCAACAGTCGTAACACAGCAGTGCTTGGTGCGTTGCGCTCGTTTCCGACTTTGGCGGGTGTGCTGATAGACACCGAGTCCAGGGGCAATCCCGAGTTGCTGCGTGTCGTCAGCGCCTATGAAAGGTCCGTTTGGCGTTATTACATTGACGCGTCGTCCGCCAACGCCACCAATATCGGTCTAAGTCATGGCCGATTAAAACGCCTCGCGGCGCAGTCGTCGGGAAGGATTGTTTCCTATCTGCGGCCACTGCTGCACCACGCCGAAATTCTTATCGCGCACCGTTCCGAAGCCGACTACATCCTCAAGGATTTGCTGGCCCTCAGCCGTGTCAAGCAGTTGACCGGATTGGTTGTGGGCTACCAGAATCATGTGGGCGCGTTGCGGAAACTAAGCGATAAATACCGTGTCCTGACGTTTTCCGCGACACTCATTCTGGTTGGCTATATTGCGCTGACAATGTTGAGCCTCGTGCGGGTCCGGCTGGCTCTGCAGCGCGCTAATAGCGCGCTTGAAACCCGTATCGAGGAAGTGATCAAGGCAAAGGAAGTTGCGGATTTTGCCAACCGGTCCAAGTCCGAATTCCTGGCGATGATGAGTCACGAGCTGCGGACGCCGCTGAACGCGGTGATCGGATTCTCGGAAATTATCCATACCGAAGCATTTGGGCCTGTGGGGAACGAAAAGTACCGAACCTATGGCGAGGACATCAACAAATCCGCGAACCATCTGCTCTCGTTGATAAACGACATCCTCGACCTGTCGAAGATCGAGAGTGGAAACCTGGCAGTCCAGCAGGCGCCGGTTGAAGTGCCCCAGGCTGTGAAGGCGGTCGAAACCTTGGTTCGGGACCGTGCGATACGAGGGGACGTCACTTTGAATTTCGACTGCCCGCGCGCCACCCCCTGGTTAATGGCCGATGAGCTTAAACTGAAACAGATGCTGGCCAACCTATTGTCGAATGCGATCAAGTTCACGGAGCCGGGTGGCGAGGCTTATCTGAAAGTCCGCTGCGATTACGGCAAGGGATATGTGTTCGAGGTCGGCGATACGGGAGTCGGCATGGAAGCGGACGACATACCCAAGGCGCTGGCGCCCTTTGTTCAGGTGGACAGTTCGCTGAGCCGCAGGCACGAAGGCACGGGTCTTGGCCTGCCCTTGACCAAGAGCATGATCGAACTGCAGGGCGGCACGCTCGAAATCGAAAGCGAGCCGGGTGTCGGTACCGTGGCGCGGCTGGTGTTTCCGCCGGACCGCATCATTCGGAATGGAGGTGCCGAAATTCTGCCTCTCGATACCGGAATGCCGAAGCCGAAGATTGTCGCCAGCGCTGGGTGAGCGTCGCTTAGCCATTCGGCGCGACAGCTCATGGCATCGCGGCCAGGCCGAATTATTCCATTGACGAGGGACATTTGAACGACGCAGCCAGCGGGGCTGCTGTCGGTGCTCCTTGATAAATCTCAAAGTACCTCATCGATTTTCCCATTAAATTAATGCCTTGGAGGGTGGCGGCGTTCCTCATATGATTTGGCGCTTAAGTCCGGTGCGTTTGGGGACGCTGCCGCGCTTGCGACTAGGTCAACGAAATTCGGGATAGGTTCATGAAATCCAAATTGCGTAACGTATTTGGGGCGTCGCTCACTATCGGAGTCATTCTCTTGGTTCCGAATGCGTCCGGCATGAATCATATGGGCGGCCGTGGAGGCATGCACATGATGGGCGATTCCGAATTTCTTTTTGCCGCACCGGCCGACCCCAGCGAGGATTGGAGCCGGGCCAAGGGCGGGCTGATCTACGATAATTGGTGGGAAGCGCTCAACCGGCCCAAGCCCGGATCGACCCATCCCGCATATCCCAAGTCGAGCAAGAAATCCGGCGCGGTCACATGGCGGTGCAAGGAATGTCATGGTTGGGACTACAAGGGAAAAGATGGCAAATACGCTGGCGGCAGCCACGCGACCGGTATCACGGGGATCCGCGCCGCCGCCGGCCGCGACCCCAAGGAGATCGCGAATTTGGTCCGCGCTGCGCCGCATGGCTACACGCCGTCCATGATCGGCGACGCCGCGCTCGAACGGCTCGCAATCTTCGTCAGCCGCGGCCAGCACGACACCGGCGCGCATATCGACGGCAAAACGGGCGAGGTGCGGGGCGAAACCGGATCGCGCGCCGAATTCCTCGAACGCGGCCGAGGCATTTATCAGACGACGTGCGCGGTATGCCATGGCTTCGACGGGCGGCGTCTCAACTTCGGCGATAACCGGAAGCCCGCCTTTGTCGGCACCGAGGCGCGGAGCAATCCGTGGGAAGTTCTGCATAAGATCCGAAATTCACATCCGGGCGCGGAGATGATCAATCTGCGGGCATTTCCGATGGCGGATTCGGCGGCGGTGCTCGGATACGCAAGGACGTTGCCGTCGCGATAATCGATACATCCCAATTTTCCGGACGGGGGTAACCGCTTTTAGTCCGTGTGCGTATTTTCCCCGTAAATTCCGATAACACCGTTATCCCGGAGCGTGTCGATCGCCGCGTCGTCGAGGTTGAGCGCGCGGCATATCTCCCGCGTGTGCTCGCCGATATGCGGCGCGGTGGCGGCGAGGTCGCCTTGATGCAGCCGTGGCGTGCCGGGAATGTTGTGCATCGGCAGACGCCCGATATCCGGATGATCGATCCACGCGACGCTCTCCATCGCCGCGGCTTGTCCAGCGCCCAGATAGTCGTCATAGGTGTTGATCGGCGTATGGATGATGTCGTTCCGGCGTAAGCCGTCGGCCCATTCCGCGGTGGTGCGCGACCGGGTGACGTCCGCCAGCAACGCCGACAATTCATCCGCGTGGGCGACGCGCGCCGCCGGCGTCGCGAAACGCGGATCGTCGATCCATTCGGCGTGACCGGCGAGTGTGGCGAGCGCGGTGAACTTCGGATTCTGGCGCGCATTGAGGTTGATAAATCCGTCCGCCGTCGGATAGGTGCCGATCGGCTCGCCGAGCGGTTGCGGCGCGCCTTGCTCCAGATGGTATTCGATTATCTTTGCCGCCTGGAATGCGCCCGCCGCTTCCATCATGTTGATCTCAATATGCGCGCCCTTGCCGGTGCGGGCATGCCGGTAGAGCGCGGCGCTGACGGCTTGAAAGCCGTATAGGCCGGTCATCACGTCCATCGCCTGCATGCCGACGCGTTGCGGGATGCCGTCCTTGTCCTTGTTCATGTGCATCCAGCCGCTGAACCCTTGCATCACCATATCGGTGACCGGCCGGTCGCTTTCCGGTCCGCGCGTCCCGAAGCCGGAGGTCGAGGCATAGACCACGCCGGGATTGCGCTTCCGGACCGAGTCGAAGTCGAGGCCGAAGCGCGTCATTACGCCCGGCCGGAAATTCTCCAGCATCACATCGCAGCGTTCGGACAGTTTGTGGGCAAGCGCGAGCCCGTCCGAGGTCTTCAGATCCAGCGCGATGCTGCGCTTACCGCGGCTGAAATTGAGGGTCGATGCGGTCTGGTCGCCATATTGCTTGCCGGAAGAGCGAACCCAGTCGCCATGCGGCGGCTCCAACTTGATGACGTCCGCGCCATGCTGCGCCAGCAGCATACCGCAATGGGGACCGGAAATTCCCTGGGACGCGTCGAGGACCTGCAGACCTGTATAAGGCAGTTCCTCATCCATGACGTTCTCCGCAATCCCGTTGCTAATTCCGTTGATTATTCCTGAATGACGATCCGCTTGCCGCTGGGTTCGGTCGGGTCGGGCATCTCGGTGATATCGTAGCCGGCCGCCTTGGGGAGCAGCAGCCGCCGGACGCCATCCTCGCCGACACTATGCTGGCCAAGGACGGTGACCACCTCGTCGCCGCGCGCGCGGTCCAGGGCTTCCGCCACCGTGGCGCTCGTGGTCAGTTTCAGCAAATTGCAATAGGTGGGAAACATCACGAAATGGATGCCGCCGATATAATCGGCCATCACCTGTTCCGGCGTCGCCCAAAGCGAGTCGAGCGATTCCGATCCGTCATGCAGCGCGCTTTGGCCCGCCGGCGCGGGCGCCAGGAAAAAATGCGTGTCGAATCGTTTGGGACGGATCTTCGGCGTGATCCAATGGGCGTAGTACTCCAGCAGGTCGCAGGCAAGCTCCAGATCTTCCGCGTCGGCCATGTCGCCGATGCCGACTTCGTCCCGGACCAGCGCGTCGCGATAGCGTGCCTCGAGTTCGGGCACGCGCTCCAGCGGCACGAGGTCGTTTTGGCCGCGCGGCCGCGCCAGCAGCACGCCGCATTCCTCGAATGTTTCGCGGATGGCGGCGACGTTCAGCGACAGATTGAAATCGTCGAGCGCGTCGGCGCCGGTACAGCGCGGCCGCACGTTCGCCGCACGATCCGCCTCGTCGACCTTGCCGCCGGGAAAGACCAGAGCGCCGGCGGCAAAATCCATCTTGGTCGGCCGCTCCACCATGAAGACTTCGATTCCCGCGGGCCCATCGCGCAGCAACAGCACCGTGGACGCCGGCAGCGGCGTGACGGTTTCCTGCGGTTCTTTTCCTGGCTTGCTCATGGGTCAGTACAGGTGCGGTTCGAAGACGACCATCGGGTGCTGGCTGAAGATATGCGGCTCCCCCACCGGCTCGGCGTCGCAGATAAATGAGTCATCGAGTTCGTCCCAGCTGTTCACACCCATCAGGCCGAAGGCGATGTGAATCTCCTCATCGAGGATTTCCAGCGCCCGCAGCAGCCCCGGCACGCCGGCCGCGGCCATGCCCAGGCACTGCATGCGGCCGATGCCGACCGCATCGGCGCCGAGGATCATGGCCTTGACCACGTCGGTGCCGCGCATTACGCCGCCGTCATAGATGATCTTCGCCTTGCCCTTGATTTCGGGCGCTGTCTCGCGAAGGATCTCGATCGCGCCGCGGCCGGAATCCAGCCCGCGGCCGCCATGATTGCTGAGGTAAACCGCTTCGGCGCCGTGTTCCACCGCGGTTACCGCGTCTTCGACCGTGCCGATGCCTTTCAGGATCAAGGGAATGTCGTGCTTGTCCTTGAAGCGCTTGACGCTGTCCCAACTATACGCGGCCTGGAATTCCATCCCGCCGCCGGCCATCACCGCGCGCGACAGGTGTACGAACCGGTTGGCGTGATCGCGCTCGCGCCGCGTGTAGTAGTCGAGGTCGACGGTGATGGCGAAGGCGAAGTAGCCGTTGTCGATCGCGCGCTTGACGTGGTCGTCCTCGAAATCGTCGTCGCCCCGGATATAGAGCTGAAAGATACGGTGGTTGTCCGCCGCCGCGGCGGTTTCCTCCAGGCCCGGGCCGGAGCGGGAACTGACCATGTGGATCACGTTGGCGATTTCGGCGGCCTTTGCCGAAGTGGCGGCACCGCCTTCATGCACCATCTGCAGCGAGCCGATCGGCGCCAGAATGACGGGCATGCTCAGGTCGCGGCCCATGAAACTGGCCTTGGCGCTGCGCTTGCTGACATCGCGCATGACGCGCGGGCGGAGCGCGATCGAGTCCAGCGCCTGCCGGTTGCGCCGCAGCGTCGTTTCGGAATCGGTGGCGCCCGTCACGTAGTCCCAAACCCCCTGGGTCAGGTTGTTGCGCGCTGCCTTGATGATTTCATGCAGTGTGGCGAATTCCGCCGCCGGTTCGATGCTCATGGTTTGGTCGCTCTTGCTAAATTCAATATTTGTTGGCGTCGAGGTGGAGCAGCGGATGACCGCTGAACACGGACGGATAGTTGACCGGCGACGACGGGATCACGCAGCTCTTGTCCAGATCCGCCCAGGACGTGGCGCCGCAAAGCGCCATTGCGATGCGGATTTCGTCCTCGAGTATTTGGAGCACGCGGACCACGCCGGCCTGTCCGGCGGCGGCAAGTCCGCAGCATTGCAGCCGGCCGATGCCGACCGCGTCCGCACCCAACGCCTTCGCCTTGACGATGTCGCCGCCGCGCAGGCAACCGCCGTCGACGAAGATCTTGGCCTTGCCCTTGGCCTCGCGGACCACTTCCGGCAGGACATCGAGCGAGCCGCGGCCATGATCGAGCTGACGGCCGCCATGGTTCGACACATAAATACCGTCGACGCCGTGCTCGACGCACAGTGCCGCGTCCTCGGCGGTGGCGATGCCCTTCATGATCAGCGGAATGTCGTGCGTGTCCTTGAAGCGCTTGACGTTGTCCCAGGTGTAGAGCGCCTGCCAGTTCTGCTCGTCATTGGAGACGTCGACCCGCCATTTCTTGACGAAGCGGTTGGCGTAATCCCGTTCGCGCCGGCTGTAGACCGCGGTATCGATCGTCACCGCGAAGGCGTGATAGCCGTTGTCGATGGCGCGGCGCGCATGGTCGTCCTCGAAATCGGTGTCGCCGCGGACATAGAGCTGGAATATTCGGTAGTTGTCCGCCGCCGCGGCGACCTCTTCGAGGCCCGGCGCGCAACGCGAGCTCAGCATGTGGCAGATGCCGGCCTCTTCGGCCGCGCGGGCGGAATCCGCGGCGCCGCCCACCGGCGAAAAGGTTTCGAGCGAGCCGATCGGCGCCAGGATTACCGGAATCTTCAGCTTCATGCCGAAGATCGTTTCGGAGGTGTCGATCTCGCGCACGTCGCGCATGGTGCGCGGCTTCAACGCAAGCTTGTCGAAGGCCCGCCGGTTGCGCTTCATCGTCGTTTCGGATTCCGAGGCGCCCGCCATGTAGTCCCATGCGCCCTGGGTCAGGTTCATGCGCGCGGTTTTGATGATTTCGTGGATTGTCGCGAATTCGTTGGAAATGCTGCCTTCTGACATGGCTATCGCTTACCCTGGCTCAGTGTTGTTGTCGTTCGTGATGGGCGTTTGGCGTTATCGTCGTTCGGGTGCAGCGCTATCGGCCCTTGAATTCCGGATAGCGCTTTTCGTGGAAGGCTTCGACCGCTTCGGCGTGATCTTCGCTCGCGCGCAAAACGGCCATGTGCGACGAAATTTGGTCCAGATGTGTGACGACGTCAATTCGCTGGGCCTGATATGTCGCACGTTTGATAAAGCGGACCGACAGCGGCGCCCGGCGGCTGATCTTTCGGGCGATCTTGTAGGTCTCTTCCATCAGTGTATCGTCGGGGAAGACGTGGTTGACGTAGCCGATCTCTAGAGCTTTCTGGGCGTCGATAAAATCGCCGGTAAACAGCAATTCCAGCGCCTTCGGCATGCCGATCACGCGCGGCAGGAACCAGCAGCCGCCGGCGCCCGGTGTCAAGCCCATGTGCACGTAACTCTCCGCAAAGCGGGCGCTTTCCGCTGCGGTGCGAAAGTCGCACATGCTGGCCATATCCATGCCCGCGCCGGTGGCCGGGCCGTTGACCGCGGCAATGATCGGCTTGTCCAGCTCGGTCAGCAGCCGGGGAATCCGCTGCGGCCCTTCCCATTGGGTCTTCTTCGCGACCCCGGGTTTACGCCGTTCGACATTGGTCTTCATCGCCTTGACGTCGCCGCCGGCACAGAATGCGCGGCCCGCGCCGGTCAGCACAACCACGGCGATATCGTCCCGGTCGCGGCATTGTCGCAGCGCGTCGACCCAGGCGTCGCCCATTTCCGGCGAAATCGCGTTCAGGTTGTCTGGCCGGTTCAACGTGATCGTGGCGATCTTGTCTTCGACCGTAAAGAGGAGGTGATCCGTCATGGGGTTCCCTGTAAGATTTTATGAATCATAGGGTGTATCTCGCCGCGGGGAGACCTGTCCAGTCGAGGTAGAGGGTAGGGGGCGCCGCACCTTTGCGACCCGGCGCACGTTTATATTCGCGTCGGGATACCGAAACTAAAATTGTCGCGGACGGCGCGATGCAGCCGTCATCGGCGTCAGCGTACTTCAAAATGGCTCAGTAGGGGCTCAATGCCTTCCGCGCCGGGCAGGGTGTCGACCAGCTCGAACACCGCCGTGCTGTCGATCTCCGGTTTGACCACCTGGGCCAATGTCCGGAATTTCTCCTCCAGCGTCGCCTGGCTGAACGGCCGGGCCGGCGTGCCCTGGCTGTCCATCACCGTTACGCTCCGCTGCTCGCCCGATTTGAGCGTGACGTCCACCCGGCTGCCGAAATGGGTCGGGAAATCTTTCTCGATCTCCGGATCCTGGCTTGCGTCGATCCGGTCGGCGAGCGCGAGGATCGCCGGATCGTGCAGCGTGTCCTCTTCATAGGATTCATAGGCGTACGGGTCGGCGATCAGGCTGGCTGCCAGCGCGTGCGGCAGGGCGTATTGCGCTGCCATCACCGAATCCGGCCGGCGCATCATGTGCTGCGTGATCATGACCTCCGGCGCGCCGACGTGGATTTTTTCGATGTCGTCCGGCGCGGTCTTGAAGCCGTCGGTGAGTTCGCCCAGCGCGTCGATCGTCGAATGGAACAGCCGGCAGCAGGGGTAGGGCTTGAAGCTGATATAGTGGATCTGTAGCTTCTCGCCCGGTGCGCGCAGCAGCCGCTCGGGTTGCGGATTGTCGCCGAACAGATTGCCGAGGCCGAAGATGCCGTCGAGCGACTGATCCGGCCCATCGATACCATGCGCCGACAGTTCGGCGGCGAGCGCGCCGTTATGCGCCGGCATGCCGCCGTGCAGCCGCTTGACGGTGGTGCCGTACGGGTCGTGTGCGAACTGCTTCGAGCCGCCGGCCATCGACAGCATCAGCCCCCAGGCGCGGCACATCCGGTCGGTATCCAGCCCGATCAGCAGCCCCGCCGCCGCGGCGGCGCCGAAGCCGCCGTAGAGCGCGGTCGAGTGGAACCCTTTGTTCACGGTTTGCTGCGCACCGGTGGCCAGGCCCGCGCGCGCCATCACCTCATAGCCCGCCGCGATGGCGGCCAGCACCTCGGCGCCGGACCGCCCATGCGCCTGACCGGCGGCAAGCGCCGTCGCGATCACCAGGCAGCCGGGATGGCTCAGGCTTTGGTCGTGCGTGTCGTCCATCTCGAGCCCATGCGCCGAGGTGCCGTTGACCAGCGCCGCGACCGGCACGGTGGTTTTCAGCGCGCTGCCGTAAATTGTGCATTTGCCGGTGCCGTCATAGGGCGTGGCGTATTTCTGCAGCGCCAGGCCCCAGGGCAGCGCCGAGCCGCGCAAGCCGACGCCCAGATGATCGAGCAACAGCCGCTTGAGTTGCGCCACGTCTTCCGGCGACAGCGCGTCGAAGGTCAGCCGGCCGATGTCTTCGGCCAGGGCGCGGGTGCGATCGATGTTGTCGGTCTTCTGGTTAGCCTGCGCCATGGTGTTCTCCTATCGGCGGTCTTCTATTTTTGCGGCACCGGCCCGCTCCCCCTCCCGTCCACCCACAGGATACTCGCATTGGGTGGACGGGAGGGGGAGCGGGCCGGTGCAGGAACCAACTAAATCGTCATGCCGAAGCGCATTATCGCGGTTTCCTGCTGTTTCAGCGCCTCGCTGGTGGTGATCGTACCGGACGCCATGTCGAGAATGTAGTCGTACAGTGCGTCGCCCATTTCGGTGAAGGATTTGTCGTTCTCCAAAATGTCGGAAACGTCGAAGTCGATATTATCCGGGAAATCCCGGATGGTGTTGATGTTGCCGCTGATCTTTGCGGTCGGCATGATCATGTTGCCGATCGTGTTGCCGACCCCGGTGGTGAACACGGTCAACTGGCAGCCGCCGCCGGCGAGCCCGGTCAGCGATTCCACCGCCGGGGCCGATCCCGCCATGAAGTGCAGCCCCTTGCGGCTCGGCGCTTCGGAATATTCCAGCACCTCGACCAGCGGTGTGGTGCCGGTCTTGGCCATCGCGCCCATCGCCTTTTCCTCGATGGTGGTGAGGCCGCCGCGGATATTGTCGGGCACCGGGTTGGCGCCGCGAATATCGACGCCGGCCTTCATCGCCTCCGCCTCATGGTCCAGCACCATCTTGATGAAAGCTTTCTTCACGCCCTCGTCGACGGCGCGTTCGGCGAAGATCTCCTCGGCGCCCATGAACTCGGCGGTCTCGGTGACGACCGCGGTGCCGCCCTCGGCGATTAGCCGGTCGGCGGCGCGGCCGAGCGAAGGATTGGAGGCGAGGCCCGACGTGGTGTCCGACCCGCCGCATTCGAGTCCGAGCACCAGTTCCGAGACCGGAAATTCCTTGCGCCGTTCCCTGGACGCGTCGATCGCCATGCGGCTGGCGGCGCGGATGCCGGCGGCGGTGGAATTCACGGTGCCGCCGAGCGCCTGGATCAGGATGGTCTCGACCGGCTTGCCGGTGTTGCGCACACGGTCGGCGACGATATTGGTGCTGGTCTCCTCCATGCCGACGATCACCACGCCGTTGAGGTTGGGATTACGCCCCATGCCGGCCAGCGTGTTGTAGGCCATTTCCAGATCCTTGCCGTACTGGCCGCGTACGAACAGCGTGGTGACCGGTACGGCGCCGGCGACACTGTCGGCAATGGCGCGGGTCACCGGATTGACGTTGTCCATGATCGAGATGACGCCGATATGGTTGCGCACGCCGACCTGGCCGTCGGACCGCTCGAAACCCAGGAATGTGTCCGTCATGTCTCGTGTTCTCCCTCGCCTCAGCCGCGCGTGTCAGCTTTCGGTCTTGTCGCCTCGGCCCCGTTTCGAATCCACATTGTGGATGTGCACGTGTTCGCCGACGGTGATCGCCGCCGTCGTCTCGCCGACCACGGTGGCGTATTTCAGAATGTCAGCGCCGACGTCCATGTCGGCGAGCGCGACCTTGTGGCCGAACGGAATGTCCTGCTTCAGCGTCACCGTGCCCTGTTTCTCGCCGCGCAGTTCGACCGTGGTATCGGCGGCGCCGCCGGAATCGATCAGCGTCGCCACATTGTCTTGCATGTTCAAAACGATGGCTCGAACCATGAGTGCTCTCCTGCAGGCGTCGTTTTGTTTCTCTCAGTATCCCTGTCCGCGTTCGCCGAGTCACGCCCCGTGGACGTTTTCGCTTCACCTCTGTGAAAGCAGGTGCGGCGCGACTTTCCGCATCCTTCGTCAGGCTCAGAATGAGGAAAATCGTCAAATGCCGCCTGAGCAGGACCTATAGTTTAGCGGCCTCATGCTGAGCCTGTCGAAGTATGCGGCCGCGCTATCGCGAAGGTCCCCGCAAGGGGGAGCAGGACCGAAGCCAGCTATACCTACGCCGCGCCGACCGGGTCGGCGAAGGCGTTGAGGACCTTGCCGGGCCGGGCCCGCATCATGTCTTCGAGTTCCTTGCGCACCTTGGCGGCGCCTGCATCCTCGTACAGATTGTCTTGCTCCAGCGGGTCGTTCGCCAGGTCGTAAAGCTCGCCCGCGCCGGTGATCAGCTCGAAGGTGCATTTATGTGTCTTCGTGCGGATGGTGCGGAGCTCCAGCGGGACGCCGCAGCGGGTCGAGGCCAGGTTCCATTCGTTATAGGCCATGTCACGGCTGCCGCCGCCCTTGCTATCCGTGGCGATTAACGGCAGCAGGCTTTCGCTCTGGATTTCCTCGGGCTTCTCGGTGTTCGCCAGATCGTAGAAGGTGGCGGCGAGGTCGAGGGTCGATACCGGATCGGCCACCGCCTTGCCCGCGGGCACGCCCGGCCCCTTGAACAGCATGCCGACCCGCAACAGTCCTTCATAGGGCGTCGGCCCCTTGAGGTAGAGCCCGTGATCGCCCAGCAAGTCGCCGTGATCGGTGGTGTAGACGACGATGGTGTCCTCGGCGAGACCGTTCGCCTCCAGCGCGTCCAGGATACGGCCCACATTGTGGTCGATCAGCGAGATCAT
>CAYYBI010000074.1:0-2715 GCA_964469835.1 uncultured Rhodospirillaceae bacterium | reverse complement strand
TCGCCAAATGAATCGACGCTGACCGAATGATCGACCACCAAATCGACCGGCGTCATCGGATTGATCTTCTGCGGATCGCCGCCAAGCGCCTTTAGCGCGTCGCGCATCGCCGCGAGGTCGACCACTGCCGGCACGCCGGTGAAATCCTGCAACAACACCCGCGCCGGGCGATAGGCGATCTCATGGTCCGTCTTGCCGTTGCCCAGCCAGGTGGAGAATGCCTTGACGTCGTCTTGGGTGACCGACCGCCCGTCCTCGAAGCGCAGCATGTTTTCCAGCAGCACCTTCATGGAGAAGGGCAGGCGCGAAAAATCGGCGCCGATGGCCTTGGCTGCGGCTTCGATGCTGTAATAGTCGTATTGTTTGCCGTCTACCGTGAGGGTTTGACGCGTCTTCAGACTGTCGTGGCCAATGCTCGTCACGGCTCGACTCCTTTCGATGTTTGCGGGGCGCGATGTGTTCTGGCGGCGCCTTGACGGCCGGGTACCCGGCCAGGCGCGGCCCGATATTTATACCCAATCGGCGCGGATTGGAAGCGGCGGCATACGGGAATTTGGCGCGGCGCCTCCGGCGCTTTGCAGGATCGGTGCGGCAGCGTCCATCTTCGACAAAGGCCGGGTCGGGTTTAGGCGCGCTTGAGCGGTTCGGGATCGAGCGTCAGGGGCGCGCCCAGCCAGAGGGCATGTTCAAGATGATCGGCCACCGCGTCGCCGGTCATCGGATGGACCAGCACGGACAGACCCGCGCGGTTGAGTGCCAGATATGGCACCAACTCGGCGAATTGCGCCGGCGCGAAGGCGATCTGGTACATCCAGGCCGGGTGTGGGCCAACCGGCTTTCGGTGCCAACGTCCCAGCTCCGCATCGAACTGCCCGTCTATGGCGTCGCGCAGCGCTGCGGCGGCGGGTTCAGTCGCCGCATCGAAATAGACATGGGCGTGGTAACCGGTGATCGTATCGGTCGTTTTTTCGCCGTTTGCGGAACTCATGACCTGCCTTTCGCTGCGCGGGCTCCTTGGGTTCGTCCTCACGATACATCGGCCGGCCAGCGCCGAAATCAATCGGCGGCGTCGGTTTTCTCGCGCGCCAATCGCCGTGCCCGGAACTTGAGGATCAGCCGCAGGCTCCAGCGGTACCCCAGCCAGCCGGCCAGAAGAGCCCAGGGAACACTGCCCAGAAACATCGGCACGCCCCAAACCTCGAAGACGCCGGCCACATAGATCCACATCGTCTCGAGCCAGCCGACATCGGTGCGCAGCAATTCGGCCAGCACCTTCGCGAAGTCGTCGTAGCCGCCGAGCGAGTCCCAATGCCCCAGCATGATCCGACCGGTCAGCAGGAATACATAATAAATCGGCGCCAATGTGAAGATATTGGTGACCCAGGTCCACGCAAGGCCGACGATCAGATTGAAGTCCCAGGACGGCCGCAACGTTCGGGTCACGACCCAAATGGCGAAGACGATCGGCATCTGCACACCGACCGTGGGCGTCATGGCCGCGAACAATCCGACGAAAACGCCGCGGGCAGTGTATTCCGGCGAATGCTTTCCACGCAGGATCGGCACAACCAAGCGATAGCGCGTCAGCCGTTGCAGTTGAGTGAGCATTCCATGTCGTCGCGGCAAGGCGGCAAATCACCCGGATGATAAGGGGTTGCGCCGGGCAGCCGCCCGGCCGGTAGATCGGGCGCCATTTAGCGGGCCGGGCAAAATCCTGTCAATGACCGAAGCGGCGCCCCTATAGCGCGATACCGGCGCGGTGCCAATTGTTGTCGGCGCCGCAAACGATAAAATCCTTCAGCGTTCGCGAAACCAGGAATATGTAAAAAAAAGCACCGACGCGATGAGAATCGCCGATCCGAGCAATGTCGGCCGATAGGCCTCCCCCCTGGTAATTGCGAGCATCGATTCGATCACCAGGGCGATGCTTCCGAACAACAAATAAACGCGGCGCTTCTGCACGCCATTGGGCTTGCCGCCATCTTGCCGGTCGTTCATGACCACCCCTTCTACCGCCTCTGCGCCGGCAGCCGCCGAGAGGCGGTTTGCCGATCTGCCGCCACAGGGTAAAATTCTGTGATCGGCGCGACAAGACCGCAGTTGCGGAATAGAGTCGCACAGCCGCCCCCCGGGGAAACAGTCGAATGAACGGAAGCCATGTATGACCTCGTCTTGAACGGCGGCCGGGTGATCGACCCCAGCCAAAATCTCGATACGACCGCCGCCGTCGCCTTTGCCGACGGCAAGGTTGCCGCGGTCGGCGACAACGTGGCCAAGCAGGACGCCAAGGAGACCCGCGACGTGTCCGGCCATTTGGTCGTACCGGGCCTGATCGACATTCACGCGCACGTCTATTGGGGCGCGACCTATCTCAGCGTCGAGCCGGAGCGGGTGGCGCGGGCCAGCGGCACCACGACATTCGTCGATGCGGGTAGCGCCGGAGCGGGCACGTTTCACGGGTTCCGCAAACTGATCGCCGAGCCGTCGCCGTTCCGGATTGTCGCCTTCCTCAATATTTCGCATCCCGGCATCTACGGCTACGGACCCGGCTTCATGGTCGGCGAGACGCACGATTTGCGGCTGCTGCACGCGCCGGCCTGCGTCAAGGTCGCGAAGGAACACCCGGACCTGATCGTCGGCGTAAAGGTACGGCTCGGCAGCAACGTATCTGAACTGGTCGGCATCGGCGCGCTCGACCTGGCCATCGAGGCGGCG
>CAYYBI010000073.1:0-5864 GCA_964469835.1 uncultured Rhodospirillaceae bacterium | reverse complement strand
CGGCCATTCGACGAGGATTCCGGCGCGTCACCGTTTTTTCCACGCCGCCATGGCACTGCGATCGCCGGTCTGATCTTGCGCGAAGCCCCTCGGGTCCGCTTGCTGCCCTATCGATATCCCCGTCCCGATATGCGCCGCATGGACGACATGGTGCGCGCCGCCGAAAGCAACGGCGCGGTCCTGATCTCGATGCCCATGGGCAGCACAGCCAAGGCCGATTGGAACGCCTTTGTTGCCGCCGCGCGCGCACGGCCAGACATGTTGTTCGTCATTTCTGCGGGCAACGGTGGCCGCGATATTGACATCGAGCCGATTTATCCCGCCGCCTTTAATCTCAAGAATTTTCTCGTGGTCACATCCGCCGGCCCCTTCGGAACGATCGCGCAAGGATCGAACTGGGGCGCCAAAAGCGTCGATCTAATGGTTCCCGCGGAACAGATGCAGGCGCTGGATTTCGATGGACAGGAACGGTCCCGGTCAGGCTCGAGCCAAGCTGTCGCCCGCACCGTGGCGATTGCCGCGCGGCTGCTGCGTCGGCATCCGCGTTGGCGCGCGCCCGAATTGAAGGCTGCCATTTTGGGGCACGCCGAGGTAACTACGAAATCACGCGGCATCACGCGCCATGGATGGATCGCCGATCCCCTGAAAATCAAATGACCGCACGGCCCGGATGCAGCATTTGCGCCGTGCCTGCTAAATTTGGCAAAATGCCGCAGATCACGTTCTCATAGCGGGTCGACCGAGGGCATCACATGTCGTTGAAAATCAAAAAATTGCATCCCCTTTTCGTTGCGAAAGTCACGGGCGTCGACCTGGGTAATCCGGTTGACGACGAAACCTTCGCCGAAATCCAGGACGCGTTCGAAGAACACTCGATCCTGGTATTCCGCAATCAGAACATCACCGATGCGCAGCAGGTTGCCTTCAGCCAGCGTTTCGGGGCGCTGGAGCCGATGCTCAAAGGGTCGATGGGCGACAGCACACCGATTGCCAACCTCTCTAATGTCGATCCCGAGACCGGCGCCATCATCCCACCAACAGACAAACGGATGATCCGCAATTCGGCCAACATGCTTTGGCATAGCGACAGTTCATTCAAGCGGGTGCCGGCCTTGGCCTCGCTCCTGTCCGGCCGGGAAGTCCCGCCGGAAGGCGGCGAAACCGAGTTTGCCACGATGCGCGCTGCGTATGCGGACCTGCCGGACGACAGGAAACAGGGTTTGGACGACTTGATCGTCGAGCACAGCTTTGAATACTCGCGCGGGAAGATCGACCCGGAAATGCTGAACCAGGACCAGAGGGCCGAAGTCCCGCCGGTGCCGCACGTCTTGATACGCGATAATCCGGTGCACGGGCGGAAGTCGCTCTATGTCGGTTCCCATGCATCGCGCATTCTCGGCCGGCCGGTCGAAGAAGGTCGGGCATTGCTCGAAGACTTGCTGGATTGGGCGACCCAGCCGCAATACCGCTATCTGCACAAATGGCAGCCCAAGGATCTGGTGATATGGGACAATCGCTGTGTGCTCCACCGTGGACGGCCCTGGGACTTCAAATACCGGCGGGTCATGCGGCGGACCACGGTCGCCGGCGCCGGCCCAACGGTTTCGGACGCGGACTGGTCGCGCCTCGCGAAAAGCGCCTAAAAAGCTGATTTCGTTTCGATATTTGGGAACACCGAGCTCCTGTGATCACGCATGATGGCAGGTGGGGCATTCGATCGAGCAATTGGCGGCACAAACCGGCGGCACGGTTAACGAATCTTTAAATGCACGCCCTTACCCTCAAAACGACCGCATCCTGCGCGGATTTCGGTCCAGCATTGCACGAGTGCCGCCATGACGATTTCTGTCATCGTTCCAATTTACAACGAGGAGGACAATATTGACCTCCTGTACGAACGGCTCCGGCCCGTGCTCGTCCGGTTGGGCCAAGGCTACGAAATCATCTACGTGAACGACGGCAGCCGCGACGCCTCCGAAGAACGGCTGGATGCGCTAGCGCGCCGTGACCGCGCGGTCAAGGTGATCCATTTGCGCCGAAATTCCGGTCAAACCGCGGCCCTCATGGCCGGCATCCAGTATAGCAGCGGCGACGTTCTCATTCCGATGGACGGCGATCTGCAAAACGATCCGGCAGACATTCCCCGGCTCCTGAAAAAATTGGACGAAGGGTACGATGTTGTCTCCGGTTGGCGGAAAGACCGCAAGGAAGGCGTCGACCGACGCTTGCCGTCCCGCGCGGCGAATTGGCTCATTTCCAAGATCTCCGGCGTCTATTTGCGCGACTATGGCTGCACGCTCAAGGCGTATCGCAGGGACGTCATCGAAAACGTCCGCCTTTATGGTGAAATGCACCGCTTCATCCCGGTCTACGCTTCGTGGGAGGGCGCCAGGGTCACCGAACTGCCGGTCACGCATCACGCGCGCGAACACGGCGAATCAAAATACGGCATCGGCCGGGTGCCGCGGGTGCTACTCGATCTGATGGTTCTCCGTTTCCTCGACCGCAGCCTCGACCGGCCTATGCAGTTCTACGGGAAAGCCGGCTTCTACAGTTTTGGCCTGGGATTTCTCGCAGGATTATGGGCCATCTATCTGAAATTATTTGAAAATACTTCTTTCATCCAAACTCCATTACCGATGCTGGTCGTGCTGTTGGCGCTTGTCGGTTCGCTTTTGATCATGATGGGATTGATGGCGGAAATTCAGAGCCGTATCTACTATGAGGCGCGCAACAAATCGCCCTTCAAGGTGCGTGAAACTCGAAACCTGATCCATGTCGCCGACGCTGCCTGAAGGCCGGTTGCGTGCCAAACGCCATCGTGAAGTGATTGGCTGATGTGCGGCATCGTCGGCTTCACCCGTCCCGATCCTCGTGCGGAAGACATTGTTCGCGGGATGATGGCCGCAATCCGGCATCGCGGGCCGGACGATCAAGACGTTCACATCGATGAAGACTTCGCAACCGGGCACCTGCGCCTGACAATCATCGATCCGGTCGGCGGGCGGCAGCCCCGGTACGACCCGGCCACCGGCGACGTCCTCGTCTTCAACGGCGAGATCTACGACTACACTTCACATGCCGCCCGATTGGCCGAACAAGGTGTGCGGTTCCGCGACAAATCCGATACCGAAGTCCTGTTCCAAATGATCCGGCGCGACGGGATCGAACAAACCCTCCGGTCGCTCGACGGCATGTTCGCGTTCGCCTACCGTGACGGCGCCACCGGACAGGTAACCCTGGCCCGGGATAAATTCGGCGAAAAACCCCTGTTTTATGCACATATCCATGGGCAGCTCATATTCGCTTCCGAAATCAAGGCGCTGCGGCGCCACCCTGCATGCGCGGCGCTGGGTTTCGATTTCGACGCGATCAGCCAATACTTGACCTTCGACTACGTCCCCGCACCGCGGACCGGGTTTCAGGCAATTCACAAACTCCTGCCCGGGCACCTGTTGCAGTTCGACGGGCAGGATATCGATCTGAAACCTTATTGGCGCATGCCGTTTCAGGACGATGCGCATCACAAGACGGTTCGCCGGCAGGGTGAAGAAGCCGCCATCGACGCGCTGGAGACGCGGCTGCGGCAGTCGATCGAAAGCCGCCTGGTGGCGGACGTTCCTGTCGGCGTGTTTCTCTCGGGCGGTGTCGATTCCGCACTGATCGCCGCCCTCGCCCGCGACACCGCACCGGGGATTGCGGCCTACACGATTAAGCTGCCCGGTGACGGATACGACGAAACTCCCTATGCCGCCAGGGTGGCCGAACAGTTCGGCATGACCCATCACATCCGCGAGGTATCGGGAAACGACGTTCTGGATGCGCTGGATAGGATTGAGGCACTGCAGGACGAACCCTTCAGCGATCCGTCGATCGTCCCGACCTATTTGTTGTGTGAGACCGCGCGCCAGGGGGTGAAAGTCGCGCTCGGCGGCGACGGCGGCGACGAGCTGTTCGCCGGCTACATCAATTTTCAGGCAAACAGGCATGCGCGCCTGATGTCGCACATTCCCGGCGGGCTGGCGTCGGCCCTGCGGCGGATGACGGGCGTCCTTCCATCCTCCGATCGGTACATGGGACTGTCCTTCAAGCTCGCTCAGTTGAGCCAAGGATTTGGGCGGCCGGAACGTCACCAGCCCTTCCTATGGATGGCCCCGTTCGATCAGGCCGCCCGCGAACGGCTCCTTACCGGCGAATTGGCGCCCCATGAGCAATTTGAGCCAATCGATCGGTGGATCGCACAACAAGGCCAGGCCCATCCACTCGATGAACTGCAATTTCTATTTTCCAGGATTTACTTACCCGACGATATTCTGACCAAAGTTGACCGGGCCTCGATGTACAACAGCCTGGAAGTACGGGCACCGTTCCTCTCGCCCGGCGTCGCCGAATGCGCCTTCGGATTGCCGCCGGAATGGCGGATGAATGGATCGAAGACGAAGTACCTTTTGCGCAAACTCGCGCTCCGATACCTTCCTTCCGACATCGTGTGGCGGCGCAAGCACGGTTTCGGGCTGCCGGTGGCGTCGATGCTGCGCGGTGCGCTACGCGAACGGGTTCACGACGTCCTGCTCGACGCTGCCAATCCGCTGGCCGGATGCTTCGTGCGACGCGAAGTCGAACGTCTGTTGGAAGACCACATGGCCGGCCGCGCGGATCATCGCAAGCGGCTTTGGTCGCTCTATTGCCTGTATCGCTTTGCCGCGGGCGCCCGGGTAAATCAAACGGCGCTTGCCGCCTGAGACTATACCCGTTCAGCCGTCCGCCGGCGCCTCCGTACGATCCCACCGGGCAAGGAAAACATTGTGCATCGCCCGGCCGGGCAGATGATTCCAGGCCCGCTCGGCGATCATCAGCGGTGGAGAAATGATCGGCTTCACGGCAAGCGGAATGCGCAAAATCATGCTGTTGAGGATGGCGAAATAGCCGGGTCCGCCGAAATACGTTAAATCCCGGCATTTAAATTTATCCCCGCCCATGCGGACCAGATCGTCATGGTTCAATGCGTGTTCGGTCGCTGCATCGAAGGATGAATCGACGCGGTACCAAGCCTTGCGCACGGCCTCCAGGAAAAACTGCGAATTCGGCTCCTGCATGATGAACAGGCCGCCGGGTTTCACCAGCTTGGCCGCGTTCGCCAGGGTCTGCGGCAGGTCGGCCACGCAATGATGCAATCCGCCGATGATGAAAGCCATATCGACCTGTTCGGCAATCTCGGCCGGTCTGGTCAAGTCGAGTTCGTGGCACGGAAAACCGGTGCTGCGCCGGTATTCATTGCACGCCGACGGCGAAATATCGAACCCGACCAAATCGATATCGGGATATCGTGACTTGAGAGAGAGAGAGTTGTGGCCGCTGCCGCTGGCCAGCTCGGCAACCCGTTTGCCATTCAGATCCAGGTCCCGGCAAATCAACCGGAAAATGAACTCCTCCCGGTAAAGCATGCTCGTGCTGTCATAATAATGCTGTTCGTAGATGTCGTGGATTTGTTCGTAATGATCCCGCTGTCTTGCGCTCGCTTCCACTGTCATAGCCTCCCAAGACGCATTTTCTGGATCATTTTGCACGGCCCGGTGCACGACTCCCGGATGTCCAATCCCAATTCCGATAACGGCATAAAAAATGTAATAGCAACGATATGTTAACCAAAGATTGATATTCGAATGCGTACTGTATTCCTCCCCGCCACCAACCGTTGCTAATACCGAGCACTAAATGGCCCGTTCAGTCCGAATTATACCGCTTTCCAAGAGCGCCTTATGACCATCGGCGAAACGAGCGGCGACGGCGCCGAGATTGTGGCGCTTTCCTCCGGATCGCCTGAGCGATTCGGATATTCCTGGGATGCGTTCAACGATCTGACG
>CAYYBI010000072.1:0-4000 GCA_964469835.1 uncultured Rhodospirillaceae bacterium | reverse complement strand
GGGCAACGATATCGATTTCGCCCAGCGGGCATCGCAGCCGCCTGGCAATCACACGATATCCCCGCAGGCGCAGATCCAGGGCGCACACCGCCTCGGCGAGGTGGCCCCACCGCCACGCGCGCCGGCGCGCGGTCATGTTTCTTCGGTGTCCGCGTCGGCTCGGTTGAGGCGCAGCGCCCGGTCGTACACCGCGCGTCGCGGCAACCCGGTTTGAGCGCTTACCAGCGACGCGGCGTCCCGCAGGCTGTGCGTTTCCATCGCCTCGGCGAGCAAATCGTCGCATTCGGCGTCTGATGCCGTGGCCTTCGCACCGGGCGGGGCAATCACGATGACGACCTCGCCGCGCGGCGCCCCTGCCGCCGCGTAGTGTCCGGCCAGCGCGCTGAGGGTGCCGCGGCGGATTTCCTCGAACCGCTTGGTCAGCTCGCGCGCCACCACTGCCTCGCGCTCGCCGAGAACGCCGGCCATTGCGGCAAGGCTCGCCGTCAGCCGGCGCGGTGATTCGTAAATGATCAGCGAGGCGCGCAAACCGGCTACCTCCGCCAAGGCGCGATCGCGCTGGCCCGCCCGGGACGGCAGGAAGCCCAGAAACAGGAATCGGTCCGTCGGCAACCCGGACACGGCCAGCGCCACGAGGGCGGCCGACGCGCCCGGCAAGGCGGTGACTGGAATGCCTGCCTGCACCGCCTCTTGGACCAGGCGGAATCCGGGGTCGGCGATGAGCGGTGTCCCCGCGTCGGAGACCAGGGCTACCCGGGCGCCCTCGGCGAGCCGGCGCAGCAAGGCAGGTCTTTTCCGGGCGGCGTTGTGGTCATGATAGGGGGTCATCGGCGTCTCAAGGCCGTAGGCCTGCAGCAGCCGCCCGGTAACCCGCGTGTCCTCGCAGGCGATAAGTTCGGCGGCCCGCAAAATATCCAATCCCCGCAAGGTGATATCCCGCAAATTGCCGATCGGTGTGGGGACGATATAGAGCCCCGGTTCCGGTTTACTTTGTCGGCTTGCACCGGTAGGCTCCACAGCCGAATCGGCTTTGGCGGGAACCGAACCTGGGGGGTTATCCGGTGCGACCGATTGCGAAGAATTCTGGTTTATCACCGTTTTCCGCTGCTTTGCGATTTCTGGCGGCGTCCTTCATTGCGCTGTTTGTCGTGTCTGCGTGCGGCGGTTCGACTGTAGACGGTGGCGGCCAGCCGGGACAAGATTCGAATCTGCCGCAACTGCCGACGCTGGAAGACCTGCGCGGGACGCCCGAGGGCGTTGATCCCAAAATGGCGGATATCTACCGCCGGCCAATCCCACCGAATGGAACGATCCAAGTCGCGATTTTGCTGCCGTTGTCCGGGCCCAGCGCGCGGCTTGGGAAATCGATGCTGAATGCCGCCGAGATGGCGATGTTCGAAATTGCGAATGAGAAATTCGCATTGATGCCACAGGACACCAAGGGGACGCCCGACGGCGCGGCCGAGGCGGCGCGGCGGGCCATCATCGGGGGGGCACAGTTGATCCTCGGACCCCTGCTGGCGACGTCGGTACAGGCGGTCGCTCCCTTCGCGCAGGCGGCCAAGATGAACGTGGTGGCATTTTCCAATTCCCGCAGCGTCGCCGGCAACGGCGTGTTCCTCATGGGCTTCGTGCCGAGCCAACAGGTGGAGACGATCGTTGCCTACGCCAGCGCGAACGGGCTTAGCCGATACGGCGTGCTGGCGCCGCGCGATCCCTATGGTGAGTCGGTGGTGGAATCCCTGCAGGCGGCGGTGCCGCAACGGGGCGGCGAAATCGTTGCGACGCAATTTTACGGCCGCTCCGGCGCCGATCACAGCGCCGAGGTGAAAATCATTGCCGACTATGACCGGCGGCGGAAGGATTTATTGGAGCAGCGCGCCGCGCTGGAGCGGCAGGGCGGCGAAGCCGCGCGCCAGGCGCTCAAGAAGCTCGAAAAACGCGATACCATCGGCGACGTGTCTTTCGACGCCATTTTGTTGCCGGAAACGGGGCAAGCGTTACGGACACTGGCCTCGCTTTTGTCGTTCTACGATGTCGATCCGCCGGCGGTGCGGATCCTCGGGTTGCGCAATTGGGACGAGATGCCGAATCCCGGCGCCGAACCGGCCCTGGTCGGGTCTTGGTATGCGGCGCCCACGCCGGTTGTCCGCAACCAGTTCGTTGCCCGCTACCGGAAGGCTTTCCGGACCCGGCCGGCGCGTCTCGCGTCGCTCGCCTATGATGCAACCGCGCTTGCCGCTGTGTTGGCGCAAGGGGCCGAAGGCTCGAATTTCTCTACGGAAGCGTTGACCAACCCCAATGGATTTCTCGGTGTCGACGGGCTGTTCCGGCTCAACCCGGACGGCATTGCGGAACGCGCCTTGGCGGTGATCGAGGTGCAGCGCAAGGGGTTGAAGGTTGTGAAACAGCCGGCCCAGTCGTTCCAGAGCCTCACCAACTGATCAACCACGATTGATCGGCCGCAGCAGGCCGGGTCAGCTCAACAGCTCGAGGATCAGCCGGTCGAGGCGTTGCCGGCCGGCCGCAGTGGCGCGCAGGCCGGCCGCATCCGACAGCAGAAACCCGCCGGCGACGAGATCGGCGATCCGCTCGGCCTCGAGCGCTGGCCCGCCCTCGAGACGCTCCCAGCGGACACCCTCGGTGAGCCGCAGCCCCATCAAGACGGTTTCGGTCAGGCATTCGACGGCGCTCAGTGCGATCCGCTCTTTCTCGCCATGGCCCGCCGCTTCCACCGCGTCCAGCCAGTCTTCGGGGCGCCGGATGCGTTGAATCGCAACCTTGGCGCCGTCGATAGTGACCCGTCCATGGGCGCCGGGGCCGATCCCGACATAGTCCTGGTAACGCCAATAGGTCAGGTTGTGGCGGCTTTCACCGCCGGGGCGGGCATGGTTGGAAATTTCATATGCCGGCAGCCCGGCCGCCGCCAGCCGCTGCTGCGTGATTTCATAGAGCGCGGCCGCGGTCGGTTCCGCGGCGGTCAGCGTTTCCCCCCGCGCGGCGCGCCGGTGAAAGGCGGTGCCCGGCTCGATGGTCAACTGGTAGAGCGAAAGATGATCGCCGGCGAGGTCGAGCGCGCGGTTCAGTTCTTCGCTCCAGGCCGCGGCTGTCTGTCCCTGCCGTGCATAGATCAGGTCGAAGGAATAGCGCGGGAAATGCCGCTGCGCGAGCGCAACCGCGGCCAGCGCTTCTGCCGTGTCATGTCCGCGACCCAGTGCCCGCAATGCGTCGTCGTCGAGCGCCTGCACGCCGAGCGAGACGCGGTTGATGCCGGCGGCACGGAAATCCGAGAATCTTTGTGCCTCCACCGAGGTCGGGTTCGCTTCCAGGGTAATTTCGATGTCGTCGGCGAAGGGCCAGTGCTCGGCGGCACGGGAAATGACCGCGGCGGCCGTCTCCGGCGGCATCAGCGACGGTGTGCCGCCGCCGAAAAATATGCTCGTCAGCGGCCGCGCCGCGGTCTCCTGGGCCGCCGCGCCGAGGTCGCGCAGCAGCGCGGCGCGCCACCGTGCCTGGTCGACCGACTCGCGGACATGGCTGTTGAAGTCGCAATAGGGGCATTTCGACAGGCAGAAGGGCCAATGGACATAAAGCGCGAGCGGATCGGCCGTCATGGCGCTGACGCGAAACAGGCGTCGATCAGCTGGCGAAACGCCGCCGCCCGGTGGCTGATCCGGTGCTTTGCCTCGGGGCCCATCTCGCCGAAGGTGAGCGCATCGGGCCGGCCGTCGCGAATCGGCAGAAACATGGGATCGTAGCCGAATCCCTGGGCGCCGCGCGGTGGCCAGGTCAGCACCCCATGCACCTCGCCCTCGAAGCATTCCCTATGACCGTCCGGCCAGGCGAGCACGAGCGCACAGGTAAAATGGGCGGAGCGGTCCGCCGCGCCGGCCAGTTCCCGGTGCACGCGTTCCATGGCCAGCGCGAAATCGCGGTCGGGTCCCGCCCAGCGCGCCGAGAATATACCGGGTGCGCCATCTAGCGCGGGCACGACGAGGCC
>CAYYBI010000071.1:0-3699 GCA_964469835.1 uncultured Rhodospirillaceae bacterium | reverse complement strand
CTTCGGCATGGCCCGCGAACAATGGCATGTCTTTCCCGCTTTCCTGCTCTTGAGCATCGGCTTTGCCTGCCTGCATACGGTCACGCTCGGTAAGATCATCGCCCGCTGGTTTCTGCGCCAGCGCACCCGCGCCATGGCGTTAGCCACGTTCGGCGCCGGCATCGGCGGCGCGACGCTCGTCCCCCTGAACGCCTTTCTGCTGGAACGCTGGGGCGGACCGGCCGGCGGTCTCGTACTCGCCGCGATCGTGCTTCTGATCGTCGTTCCGCTCGCGCTATTGGTGTTCAAGGACGGTCCCGAAACGCTGGGCTTGAAGGTGGATGGCGATTCGGCCGAGTCCGTCACCGACGCGTCCACGCGGGACCACCGCGACCGGACCGTCGCCCAGGCAATGCGGACAACCGCCTTCTGGGCGCTTTCCTTCGCCTTCTTCGCGGCGATGTTCGCGCAAAGCGCCTTCCTGCTGCATCAGATCCTGTTCCTGCAAATGACATTCGGGCTGATCGGCGCCGCCTCCGTGGTGACCGTCACGACCGTCATGGGGATGGTCGGGCGCGGGCTGTATGCGGCCTTTGGCAATCGCTGGCGGTCGCGCGACGTCGCCGGCGGCGTCTTCTTACTTCAAGCGGCTGCCTTCATGTTGTTTGCGATCCATCCCGCGCCCTGGAGCCTGATCGCCGGTTCGGCGATTTTCGGCTTCACCATGGGGGTCGTGGTGATCCTGCAGCCGCTGGTCACGGCGAAATGCTTCGGCCAGCGCACGTTCGGCCGTGTGTTCGGCCCGATCTATTTATGGATCCGCATCGGATCGGCGCTTGGCCCGGTGGTGATCGGCGTGATTTATGCGGCGGCCGGAGAATACGGGTTGGCCTGGATAATCCTGTCGGCGATGCTCGCCCTCGCGGCAATCGGTATCCGATGGGCGGTTATCGCCGATGCCGGTCTGGAAAAAACGCCGATCGCTCCCATATAGCGCGCACATTGCGCTACAAATTGCCGTACCGCCATCTCAAGGCTTGATAGGCGCGACCGGCTGCGTTATCCGGAAATCACACATCGCCCGAAGACCGCTATCCCCGTCGGAATTTACCTCCACGAACCAGTGAGATCGAAATGAGCGACATTTCGGCAGACGCGCCGCAGACCATCCGTGAACGCCTCCGCGTTTGGGTCGAGAGCCCCCGATTTCGTCACACAATCCTCGGCATCATCGCGATCAACAGCGTCACCATCGGCCTGGAAACCTCGCCAACCGTCATGGCCGCGGTCGGGGACGAACTGCACGTGCTCGACAAGTTTATCCTCGGCATCTTCGTCGTCGAACTGATGCTCCGGATCTATGCCCACGGGCTGCGGTTCTTTCGCGATCCCTGGGGCGTCTTCGACTTCATCATCGTCGCCATCTCACTGGTGCCGGCGAGCGATACATTCTCGGTGTTCCGGGCCTTGCGGGTTCTTCGCGCGATGCGGCTGGTTTCCGGCGTGCCCCGACTGCGCCGGGTTGTCGGTGCGTTGCTCGGCGCGGTGCCCGGCATCGGCGCCGTGGCGGCGCTTCTGACGCTGGTTTTCTACGTCTTCGCCGTCATCGGCACCAAGCTGTTCGGTGGCAACTTTCCCCAATGGTTCGGCACCATCGGCGAATCGATGTATTCGCTATTCCAGATCATGACGCTGGAAAGCTGGTCGATGGGCATCGTCCGGCCCATCATGGAAGTCCACCCCCTCGCCTGGACCTTCTTTGTGCCGTTCATCGTCATCTCGAGCTTCACGGTATTGAACCTGTTTATCGCGATCATTGTCGATTCGATGCAGACAATTCATGAAGCCGAGGCCGACGAGGTGATCGATGAGGTCACCAGAGTGGTTTATGCTGAGGGCGATGTGCTGGCCGCCGAAATCGCCACCATGCGTAATGAAGTCCGGGAATTGAAAGGTTTGATCGAACGCAACGATTCGTGATCGCAAGAGTTGCGACTTTCGTGGCGGCGCGGGCAAATATCGCTAGAGTCGGATGATCCAATCATCCGGCGACAGGGAGTGTCGGTCGACCATGATGACGAAACGGCCCTCTCGACTTCAATCGTATCTCCACCGTCAACTCGACCCGTCGGCATGGCCGGGCGCCGGTCTGTCGCCGCTCAACAAATGCGTTCTCATCATCATTTGTCTCGGCATCGTCGCCGCGGTGGCCGAATCGGAACCCGCCATTCGGGACCTGTCGCCGTTTTTTTTCCTGTGCCTTAACGCCGTATTTTGCATCCTGTTCACGGTCGAATATGTCGTGCGTCTTTGGTCGCTGGGCGCGTCGCAACGCTACCGTGGCGTCACCGGCCGGTTCCGATACGCGCTGACGCTGCCAAGCATCGTCGACTTGCTCGTTATCATCGGGCTGTGGCTGGACCTTTTCCTCGGCCTGCAAAGCCTTTACGGCACGATGTTAAGGTTGCTTCGCGTTCTCCGAATTCTGACCCTGACCCGCAACAGCAATTGGGCAATCGCCATCCGCCTGATGCGGCGCGCGATCCTGAGCCGCCGCTTCGAGCTGACTCTCAGCGCCGTCTTCGCCGCGGCCATCCTGCTGCTCTCGGCGACCGTGCTGTTCGTCGTGGAAGGCGATGGACAACCCGATGCGTTCGGCAGTATCCCGAGGGCCTTGTGGTGGGCAATCGCGACCCTGACCACGGTCGGATATGGCGATGTCTATCCGGTCAGCGTGATCGGAAAGATCTGCGCCGGAGTGTCGGCGCTGACCTCGATCGCCATCGTGGCGCTGCCGACCGGGATTATGGCCGCCTCTTTCAGCGACGTGTTGCAGGAACTCCGGCATACAGGGCCGAAGGCTGTCAAAACGAATGATTGACGTCGCCACCGTCCTCGCCATCGAGCGATTTGTTGCTCGGATTATCTGCGGGCTGCCACTCGCCGCGGCAGCGGTCGCCCCGGCGGCTGCCGACAGTTCCTCCCCCTTGCTTGCCGCCTACTACGGCCGTCACATGGCGATCGTTGAAGGCACGGTCTACGCCTGGAAGGGCAACAATCCCCCAAGACAAACACCGTTCAAGGCAATCCAGGTCGGGGTCGGGCGCGATACCTATTTCGTGCTGACCCGCGGCGGCGTGTTACTGGGATTCCGCGATAACTTTCAAAAGCCGGTGACGATGAGTGCCGATGTAGCGCGTTTCGCGGCAGGACGATCGGGCGTGCTGGCGGTCAAACAGGACACCACGCTCTGGTGGATCGAGGGACTATCCAAGGACAAACGAAAAATTGCGGACGGCATTGCGGCAGCAGCCGTCGGTGACGGCGCGAACTACTACATCACCAAATCGGGCGCGCTGTTCGTCAAAGGCAAGGCGCATCGTGGGCAGTATGGCGATAACCGTCTTAAATCGACGAACCGGTTCGTACAGACCGCGTCGGAAGTAGCGCAGATTACCGCCCATACCGGCCACGCGATCCTGCTTCGCCAGAACGGCGATGTCATGGGCACCGGCGGTAATATTTACGGTCCCGTCGGCAAACATGGGCTGGGCGACAAGGCGACACGGTGGAGTAAGATATTGTCGGGTGCGCGTGCGATCGCAACCGGCTCGTCGCACTCGCTGGCAATTCTTCAGGACGACACGTTGATGGCCTGGGGACGAGAATACGGCCCCGACCCGGTCACCATCGCGGCGGCGGTGGTTGCGGTGGCGGCGG
>CAYYBI010000070.1:0-15077 GCA_964469835.1 uncultured Rhodospirillaceae bacterium | reverse complement strand
GCGGTCCCCGCCGCGCCGGGCGCCTGTTGGGCCGCCGAGAACACCAGATAAGCCACCACCCAGGAACGCAGGGCAAACAGCTCGGCGTTGTGAACCGCATAGGCGAGCGTATAGGCGATCGCCTTGCGGTTGGCGAAGACCGGCCGGAAATCGAGCAGCGCCGATTGATGCGCCGGCGCCTCCATCGGCCGCGGTCGCAACACGATTGCCGCGATGACGAAAGCCAGCAGCGGACCGGCCGCCGACAAGCCGAAGGCCCAGTGCCAGTTCAACACCGCTTCGACCTCGCCGGCGACAAGGAAAGACAGGCTAGACCCGACGCCGAAACTCGACGTGTAGAACGCCACGCCGCGGCTTTGCAGGCTGACCGGCAGACGGTCGGTCAGCGCTTTCAATCCCGGCATGTAGGTGCCGGCCAGGGCAATGCCTTGCAGGCCGCGCCACATGCTGGCGCTCCACACGCCTTCCGCCGCAATCGCAAAGCCCAGCGCCGACGCCACGGCGAGAGCCATGCAAACCAGATAAATCCCGCGCGCGTCCATACGGTCGGTCAGGCTGACCAGGACCGACACGGCGGCGACGTATCCGGCGAAATAAACGCCACTGATCCATCCCGCTTCCGTGTTGTTCAGTCCCCATTCAGGCTGAATTATCGGCAGCAACCCCGGAAAGGTCGCAAAGGCAGCCATGCTGAGCACTTCCGCGAAACAAACGGCGGCGAGCAGGAGCCGAGGGGAGAGGTCACGCATGGATGACGATCATGGTTCGATGAACGACGGCGCAGCGTTGGAATTTTCACGAGCCGTCCCGGGCACGAGGCTGCCGGCCCCGGTACCGCCATCATACCGTCACAATGGCCGGGGGAAACCCGCGCCCCGGCGATTCCGGTATTCAGGCGTCAAAGTGCCAGGAAGGCGGCAAAGCCATAACTCACCGCCAACGAACCGGTCAGTCCGATCGCCACGTAGCAGACAAAGACCGACCGCCGAACCAGGGCGAAGACCGCCATGGCCGCCGGAATGCTGGTGACCGCGCCGGCCACGATGAATCCCAAGGCAGCCGCCGGCTGCATTCCCATATCCAGCAACGCCGATACTGTTGGGATGGCCGCGAAGCCGTTCAAGTAGGTCGGGATGCCGACCAGCACGCTGGCTGGAATTGCCCACCAAGCGTCACCGCCCATCCACTGCCCGACCGTTTCGGCGGGAATGTACGCGATCATCAAGCTTTCGATCACAAAGGCGAGGCCGAGCCATTTCAACAGGAAAAGCGTCGTATCCGTACTGGTCGCAACGAATGCCGCCCGGCGCTCAGGCTCATGCCAGAATCGCCACACCACCGGGGCGTCACCGGTTGCCGACGACGCGCCGCAGCCGCCGAATCCGCCATCGGGCCGCAATGGCTGCGTCATCTTGCCCCGGGTGGTCAAGAAATGGGTCACCGCCCCGGCGAGCAATCCCATGGCGATCGCGCCGATCAGCAAGGCAAAGGTTAGGCTTTGTGGAAATACGCCGAGCATGACGAAGAATTTTTCCGGGCTCATCAGGGGCGAAGCGATCCAGAACGCCATGACCGGTGCGAGCGGCACGCCCGCGCCCAGCAGACCGGCAATTATCGGGACGACACCGCAGGAACAGAACGGCGACAGGGCGCCGAACAACGCGGCCAGCACGATGACCCTGAGGGGGCTTCCCTGAAACACCGAAGCGATCTGGTGGTCGGCGCCGGTCGCTTTGGCACCCGCCGCGATGAGGACCGAGGCGGCTATGAACGGAAATATTTTGAGCAACGACCAGGACGCAAACTCCACGCTGGCCAGCGCCTGCGCCGGTATGAACAAGACAAGCGCCAGCAGAACGGCGATAATCGCGAGCACGACGCGATCGATCGATCGAATACCGCGGCCGGCGGCGGAAAGGACGATGGAGGTCATGGTGTTTGATCCTTGGTCTCTTTAATTCCAGTATTCCCGGAAATTTCGACATATAAGCGCAAAAATTATCTCGCCACGCCTTTCCGTCTTGCGTCGGCGGACTGATGAGCGGAATCCACGCAGCATTCCTTGGTCAGAAAGTCGACCACCGCGGTCATCACGGAATAATTTGCGCGGCACACGAGCGTTGTACCCTGGCGTTGTTGGGTAACCAGCCTGACACCGATGAGTTTATGGAGGTGATGCGACAGGGTCGAGCGCGGCACGGCCGCCCGGCGTTGTATCTCGCCGACAGCAAGCCCGTCCGGCCCGGCGCGCACCAGCATCCGGTAAATATTGAGGCGGGTCGGATTGCCGAGAGCCTCGAGGCGGTTGGCGGTCTTATCAAGCGACATAGCACATATATAGATCAAAGCCGTGCCATGTTCAACTATATTTCTAGAAATATCGAAATATTAATTCGATATTGAAACTCCGCCGATGCGGGAGCCCCTATCACTTCATCGCGTCAGGTTGCGGAGTTTGCGTGCATAGCGTGCGGCGCGAAGCCGCGCTTGATCGAAAGTCGCGCCGAGCCTGGGATATTTCATCCGCATCTGCTCGATCTTGCGGTGCGCCCAGGGCGATTCCAGAGACAAGATGTAAAACCCAACCGCGAGGAAAAGGATACCCTGGAGAATTGGCAGGAAAATTCCAAGAACGCCAAGCGCCACGAACATCCAGCCTGAGAACAGAATCAGAAAGCGGCGCCATTTCGAGCGCAAGGGCTTCGGCGGCGTTTCGGGAGATCGGATGGGCAGGTTATCCAATGGAATGCGGACCGATCACATATGGATTGGCCGGCCGTCGACCGCCAATGCCGCTTCCTTCACCGCCTCGTTCAGCGTCGGATGTCCATGGCAGGTCCGGGCGACATCCTCGGCCGATCCGCCGAATTCCATGACCGCGACGATTTCATGGATCAGGTTGCCCGCATCCGCGCCGATAATGTGTGCGCCGAGTACCTGGTCGGTTTTCGCGTCGGCGAGAATTTTGACGAATCCTTCCGTGGTATCGTTGCAGCGCGCCCGGCTGTTCGCCGTGAAGGGGAACTTGCCGGACCGGTACGCAATCCCCGCTTCCTTGAGCTGTTCCTCGGTCTTGCCGACCACCGCAACCTCCGGCCACGTATAAACGATGCCGGGAATTGCGTCATAGTTGATATGCCCGGATTGTCCCGCCAGAATTTCCGCGCAGACCATGCCCTCATCCTCGGCCTTGTGCGCCAGCATCGGGCCCCGCACGCAATCGCCGATGGCGAAGACGCCCGGCACGGAGGTTTCGAATCGGTCATCGATCTCGACGAAACCACGATTGTCGGTCTTGACCCCCACCTTCTCCAGGCCGAGCCCTTCGGTGTAGGGACGGCGGCCCACGGAAACCAGCACCACGTCGCAGGGGATTTCCTCCGCCGCGCCGCCGGACGACGGTTCCACCGTGAGGGTCACACCCGACTTGTTCTTTTTTGCACCGGTCACCTTGGTGCCCAGCTTGAAGTCGATGCCCTGCTTCTTGAGGATCCGTTGAAAATGCTTTGACACCTCGCCGTCCATCCCCGGCGTGATCCGGTCGAGAAATTCGATCACGGTCACCTTGGCCCCGAGCCGGCGCCAGACCGATCCCATTTCCAGACCGATATAGCCGCCGCCGATTACCACGAAATGGCTCGGCACTTTCGCGAGTTCAAGGGCGCCGGTGGAACTGACGATTTTCTTTTCGTCCACGTCGACACCGGGAATCGGCATGCTCTCCGAGCCGGTCGCGATAAGAATGTTGCGCGATTCCAGCACCTGATCGCCGCTGCCATTGGAGACCTTGACCGTCCCCGGCTTCTCGATGCTGCCGGCGCCCTTCAGATAGTCGACCTTGTTTTTCTTGAACAGAAATTCGATGCCCTTGGTCAGGTCGCCGACGATCTTATCCTTGCGGGCGAGCATGTCCTTCAAATTAAGTTTCACCGTACCGACTCCGATGCCATGGCCGGCCAGTTCATGCACGGCTTCCTCGTACTTCTCCGAGCTCTGCAACAACGCCTTGGACGGGATGCAGCCGACATTCAGGCAGGTCCCCCCGAGAGTTCCACGCTTTTCGACACACGCCGTCTTCATGCCCAACTGGGCGGCGCGAATGGCCGCGACATAGCCGCCCGGCCCGCCGCCGATAACGATAAGATCGTATGTGTCGCTCATCAAAAATCCCCGGTTCGATTTACCTGACGCCGGCGCGGCGTTGCACAAGGACTATACCCCAGTCAGAATACTAAACTGAATATGGTTAAAGTTTCGCTTAACGCAAATCTCTTGCACAACCGGTGGTGGAAAGCCGGCCGGATGATCGGCATTGCGATCGGCGGAAAACGGCCGTGATCCGCGAAGCGATCGCCGGCAAGCCGGGGACAGCGCAGCCACTACACCGTTCCAACAACAAGAAATCCGAGTGATGAGCCCCGAGCCGGAAGATCAACGATCGATCAAACCCTTGCAGGGAATCCGTGTGCTCGATGTCGCATCGTTCCTCGCCGGTCCCTTTGCCGCGACGCAACTCGCCGAATTCGGCGCCGAGGTCATCAAGGTTGAGATGCCCGGCATCGGCGACAATTTACGCCGTTTCGGCACACCCACCGACTGCGGCGATTCGCTGGTCTGGCTCAGCGAAGCGCGCAATAAAAAGTCGGTTACGCTGGACTTGCGTACGCCCGACGGCGCGGACATTCTGAAACAACTGGTCGCCCATGCGGACATCCTGATCGAAAACTTCCAGCCCGGCACGCTCGAAGGGTGGGGCGTCGGCTGGGAAGATCTTCGCCGGCATAACGGCAAGCTGATCATGGTGCGCATAACCGGCTATGGCCAGACCGGTCCCTATAAGGGACGACCGGGTTTCGGCCGCATCGGCAATGCCTTCGGCGGCCTCTCGTTTCTCGCCGGTGATCCCGACCGGCCGCCGTCGACGCCGGGCTCGCCGACAATTCCCGACTATCTGGCGGGCGTCTATGGGGCGTTTGGCGCGATGATGGCGTTACGCGCGCGCGAGATGACCGGCGAGGGGCAATTCATCGATATCGGACTGTATGAACCAATCTTCCGCTTCCTCGACGAATTGCCCGGCGCCTATCACAAGAACGGTTTTATCCGGCAGCGCATGGGCCCCGCGATGAAAAACGCGGTGCCGCACAGCCACTACCCAACCAAGGAGGGACGCTGGATCGCCATTGCATGCACCAGCGACAAAATCTTCGAACGCCTTGCCGGGCTGATCGGCAGGCCCGAGGTGGCCGGCGACGGCATCTTCGGGACATACCCGCAGCGCGACGAGCGCCGCGAAGAGGTCGACCGCATGGTGACCGACTGGACCAGCGGGCTCACCCGCGACGAGGCCCTGCAGCGCTGTGCTGAGGCGCAAGTGCCCTGCGGCATGGTCGCGGCGATCGATGAAATTTTCGAGGATGCGCAGTATCAGGCACGTGAGAACATCGTCCTGTTCGACGACCCGCGCGCCGGCGAAGTGGCGGTGCAAAACGTGGTGCCGAGAATGAGCGGGACACCCGGCGCGATAGAATCGCTTGGCCCGGCCGTCGGCGCGCACAACCAGGAAATTTATGGCGGCCTGCTCGGCATGAGCGACGCGCAGGTGCAAGACCTCGCCGCGAAGAAGGTAATTTGACCCCGGCGCTGCCTTAGACGTCGATCAGAAGACGCTGCGGGTCCTCGAGCACTTCCTTCATGCGCACCAGGAATGTCACTGCCTCACGGCCATCGACGATGCGGTGATCGTAGCTCATCGCGAGGTACATCATGCTGGCCACGGTAATCTCGTCACCTTCGACGATGGGGCGTTTCTGGATTTTGTGCATCCCGAGGATACCCGACTGCGGCGGATTGAGGATTGGCATGGACATCAGCGAACCGTACACGCCGCCATTGGAAATGGTGAAGGTTCCGCCCGACATCTCCTGCACGCCGAGCTTGCCGTCGCGTGCGCGCCGGCCGTAATCGGCGATGGTCCCTTCGATTTCCGCAAACGACATCTGGTCCGCATCGCGCACCACCGGCACGACCAACCCTTGGGGCGTGCCAACGGCCACGCCGATATCGTAATAATTCTTGTAGACGATCTCATCGCCGTAGATTTCCGCATTGACCGCGGGAATTTCCTTCAAGGCGATAATTGCGGCCTTAACGAAGAACGACAGAAACCCCAACCGCACGCCATGCTTCTTTTCGAACACATCGCGGTATTCGCTGCGCAGCTTCATCAATACATCCATGCGCACCTCGTTATAGGTGGTGAGCATGGCGGCGTTGTTCTGAGCCTCCTTGAGCCGCTGCGCGATACGCTGGCGCAGGCGTGACATGCGGACGCGTTCTTCGCCGCGCGGATCTTCGGGCCGCGGCGGCAACTCGCCAGCCGGTACTGGTGCGGCGGGAATCGAAACGGCCGGCCGTGCCGCCGGCGCGGCCGGTTGCGGCGCAGCCGGTTGCGGCGCGGCGGGTGCCGCTTTAGCGCCGGATTCAAGAAATTCCAAAACGTCGCCCTTGGTGAGCTGACCCTTGGCGCCGGTTGCCGGTATCTGCGCCGGGTCGAGACCATTGTCATCGATGAGCTTGCGCACCGCCGGAGACAATGCGTCGTTCGGTTCTGACGCCGGCGCCTCGGTCTTGGCAGCGGGCGGAGCAACCTCCCCGGCGGACGCGGCCCCTTCGGCGATCATGGCGATCACCGTGCCGACCTCGACATCCTCGCCCTCGGCCACTCGAATCTCGGCCAACGCCCCCGCTACCGTGGACGGAATTTCCACCGACGTCTTGTCGGTTTCCAGCTCGACCAGCGGTTCATCCACGGCAACCGCCTCACCCACCTGCTTGAGCCATTTTGCGATGGTTCCCTCAGTAACGGATTCACCAACTGCCGGGACCACGACTTCGACCAAGGCGCCGCCATTCGACTTCGGTGCTGAGGCCACAACGGATGGCGCCTCGGGCGCTGCAGCAGGCGCTGGGGCGAGTGCTTGAGCCGCTGCAGCGGGCGCTGGGGCGGATGCTTGAGCCGCCGCCGCGGGCGCTGCCGCGACGCCGCTCTCATCAACGCTGCCAAGCACGGCCCCGACCGCAACGTCGACGCCGTCGCCAACCAGGATCTCGGTCAGGACGCCGGCGGCGGGCGCCGGAATTTCAAGCGAAACCTTGTCTGTTTCCAGCTCCACGAGAGGCTCGTCGGCGCTGACAGTGTCCCCTACTCGCTTGAGCCACTTGGCAACGGTCGCCTCCGTGACCGATTCGCCAAGCGTGGGAACCATGATTTGAATCGCCATCTTACGTGTCCTCCGAATGCGGACCGGCGTAGCCGGACCGACGGATTGAATTCGGTTTACGCCTTCGCATCTTGCGATGCCTTTTTGCGCGAGGGTTTGCGCCGGACTGCCGCACCGGCGGCCGGAATCGTCAACGCGTTATCGACCAGCTTCGCTTGTTCGTCCTGATGGCGGCGCGCCAGGCCGGTGGCCGGCGATGCCGCTTCGGCCCGTCCCGCATAGATCGGACGGCCGGCATTCATACCGATCTCGCCCATCAGATCCTCGAGCAGCGGATCGACGAAGAACCAGGCACCCATGTTCATCGGCTCCTCCTGGCACCACACCACATCGGCCGACGGGAAGCGCTGCAGTTCCGTCGTGAGGGCTTTCTTTGGGAAGGGGTAGAGCTGTTCCATGCGCAGGATGTACACATCCTTGATGCCCCGATTTTCCCGTTCCTCCAACAGGTCGTAATAGACCTTGCCCGAGCACAACACGACGCGCCGGATCTTGTCATCGGCGGCAAGCGCGTCGGTGCCGTCGGCATCGTCCCACAAAACCCGATGGAAGGTGGTGTTCGGCCCCATATCTTCCAGCCGGGAAATGCACCGCTTGTGCCGCAACAAAGATTTCGGCGTCATGATGATCAACGGCTTGCGGAAGTTTCGCCGGATTTGGCGCCGCAGCACATGAAAATAGTTAGCCGGGCTGGTGCAATTGACCACCTGCATGTTGTCCTCGGCGCAGAGCTGCAGATAGCGCTCGAGCCGGGCGGAACTGTGCTCCGGACCTTGCCCCTCATATCCATGCGGCAGCAAGAGAACCAGACCGCTCATGCGCAGCCATTTCGACTCGCCGGAGGAAATGAACTGATCGATGATCACCTGGGCGCCGTTCGCGAAGTCGCCGAATTGGGCTTCCCAGACGACGAGCGCATGCGGCTCCGCCAGGCTGTAGCCGTACTCGAATCCCAGAACGCCGAACTCCGACAGCGGGCTGTCGATGATTTCGAACGGCGCCTGGCCGAACCGGATATTCGCGAGCGGCAGATAGCGCTCCTCGGTGGTCTGGTCGATCAAGCCGGCATGCCGTTGGCTGAACGTACCCCGGATCGAGTCTTCGCCGGAGAATCGTACCGGCGTCGCCTCGCACAGCAACGTGCCGAGCGCCAGCGCCTCCGCGGTCGACCAATCGACGCCTTCCCCGGTCTCGATCATCTTGCGTTTGTTCTTGAGCTGCCGCACCAACCGCGGATGAATATCGAGGTTCGGCGGCACTTCTGAAATCGCGAAGCCGACTTCCTTCAGGAGGTCGAATTCGACCGCCGTGCTGCCACGCCGGTCATCGCCAGACGCCACCTGCAAGCCAGACCAATGTCCTTCGAGCCAATTCGCCTTGTTCGGCTTATACGACGCCGCGGCCTCGAATTCGATATCGAGTTCCGCCTGGAATTCCTTGGCGATGCGATCGCCGGTACCCGGCTCGATCACGCCTTCCGCCTCCAGTTTTTCAGCATAAAGCGCGCGCGTGGTCGGATGCGCCTTGATCTTCTTGTACATCAGCGGCTGCGTGAAGGCCGGTTCATCGCCTTCGTTGTGGCCATGCCGACGGTAGCAAATCAGATCGACAATCACGTCTTTCTTGAATTTCTGCCGGTACTCCGTGGCGATCCGCGCGATGTGGACGCAGGCCTCTGGATCGTCGCCGTTCACATGCAGGATCGGCGCACCGATCATCTTCGCCACGTCCGAACAATAGGGCGAGGACCGCGAATAGGACGGCATGGTGGTGAAGCCGATCTGGTTGTTGACGATCAGGTGGATCGTCCCGCCGGTGCGGTATCCCCGCAGTTGCGACAGATCGAGCGTTTCCGGAACAATTCCCTGACCGGAAAATGCTGCATCGCCGTGCATCAGCAAGGCCATCACCTTGCTGCGGTCATTATCGCCGCGCTGGCGCTGCTTCGCCCGCACCCGGCCGAGAACAACAGTGTTGACCGCTTCGAGATGGCTCGGGTTCGGACTGAGCGACATATGCACGACATTGTTGTCGAACTGCCGGTCGCCGGAGGTGCCGAGATGGTATTTGACGTCGCCGGATCCCTGGATGTCCTCAGGATTGGCCGGGTTGCCCTGGAACTCGGAGAAGATCGCCCGGTAAGGCTTGAGCATGATGTTGGCCAGCATGTTCAACCGGCCGCGGTGCGGCATGCCGATGATGACTTCGTCGAGGCCGAGCTGCGCGCCTCGCTTGAGGATTTGCTCGACCACCGGGATCGCCGATTCGCCCCCGTCCAGTCCGAAGCGTTTGGTGCCGGTATGCTTGCGATCGATATATTGTTCGAACACCTCCGCTTCGGTCAGGCGTTCGAGAATCGTTTGCTTGCCGAGATCGGTGAATTCCGTGCGGTTTCGAATGCTCTCGACGCGTTCCTGGATCCAGGATTTCTCGTCGGGCTCCTGCTTATGCATGAATTCGACGCCGATCGTGCCGCAATAGGTGGCGCGCAGAATCGAGACGATCTCCCGCAACGTCGCGGATTCGAGACCGAGCACGTAGTTGATAAAGATCGGACGGTCGAAATCGCGATCGGAAAAGCCATAGGTCGCCGGGTCGAGTTCCGGATGGGGTTCGGGCTTGTGCAGTTTCAGGGGATCGAGGTTGGCTTCCAGATGGCCGCGCACCCGATAGGCGCGGATCAGCATGAGCGCGCGGATGGAATCCATCGTTGCCTGGCGTACCTCGTCGGCACTGGCCCCACGCGATGCAGCATAGGAGGGCGGCGCCGGGGGTTCGACAACCCCTTCGGTCGCGTCGGAGACGGACGTCGCATGGCCGTTGCTGCCGAGGACCCGCGTCTGTCGTGGCGCCCAACTGGCGCCGCGCACTTCATCCAGCACCGCCTTTGCGTCGTCGTCCAGCGTCCGGAACACTTCGGACCAGCTTTCATCCACCGAGGACGGATCGCTTACGAAACGCGCGTAAAGTTCGGCGATGTAGGTTTCGTTCGCGCCGAACAGAAATGAACTTTCACCGATATACTGGGTCATCTAATCCTCCCGCCAACGGCCGGTCGACGCCGTCCGCTGATCTTGCCACAGCGCTTATGCCGCGCCTCGGCCGCATCGCCGACACGTCATCCCCGCATTGCCTCGAGCATCTTGGTGCCAAGCTCCGCGGGGCTGTCGGCCACGCGGATGCCCGCGCTGCGCAGCGCCTCGACCTTATGCTCTGCCGTATCCATACCGCCCGAAATAACGGCGCCCGCATGGCCCATGCGGCGGCCCGGCGGTGCTGTTTTGCCGGCTATGAAGCCGACCACCGGTTTCTTCGTGCCCGATGCGCGGATGAATTCCGCGCCCTGAGCCTCCGCGTCGCCGCCGATCTCGCCGATCATAATAATGCCTTCGGTCTCATCGTCTTTAACAAACATCTCCAGGCAATCCACGAAATTGGTGCCGTTTACGGGATCGCCGCCGATGCCGATACACGACGTCTGACCGAGCCCGGTCACGGTTGTCTGTGCGACCGCCTCGTAGGTCAGCGTCCCGGAACGGGACACGACGCCGATCCGGCCGCGCTTATGGATATGGCCCGGCATGATGCCGATCTTGCATTCGTCGGGCGTGATCACACCCGGGCAATTGGGCCCGATCAGGCGCGAGGACGACCCCTGCAAGGCCTTCTTGACCTTGACCATGTCGAGCACCGGAATGCCTTCGGTGATGCACACGATCAACGGCATCTCCGCGTCCAGCGCTTCCAGAATAGCATCCGCGGCGAAGGGTGGCGGAACATAAATCGCCGAAGCGTTGGCGCCGGTTTTCTCGACCGCCTCGGTCACCGTATCGAACACCGGCAGGTCGAGATGGATGCTGCCGCCCTTTCCCGGCGTCACCCCGCCGACCATGTCGGTTCCGTAGGCAATCGCCTGTTCGGAGTGAAAGGTGCCCTGAGCACCGGTAAAGCCCTGACAGATCACCTTGGTATTCTTATCGACGAGAACGGCCATCAGGCTGCCTCCTTCACTGCGGTGACAACCTTCTGCGCCGCATCTCCAAGGTCGTCGGCGGAGACAATCGGAAGGCCGGAGTCGGCCATGATTTTCTTGCCGAGCTCAACATTGGTACCCTCGAGCCGAACCACAAGCGGCACCGCAAGACTGACCTCGCGGGCCGCGGCCACCACGCCTTCCGCAATGATGTCGCATCGCATGATGCCGCCGAAAATATTGACCAGGATGCCCTGCACGTTCTCGTCGGACATGATGATCTTGAACGCCGTGGCCACCCGTTCCTTGGTCGCGCCACCGCCGACATCGAGGAAGTTGGCCGGCTCGCCGCCATATAGCTTGATGATATCCATCGTCGCCATGGCCAAGCCAGCGCCATTGACCATACAGCCGATGCTGCCATCGAGTTTGATGTAATTGAGTTCATGCGCCGACGCCTCGAGCTCGGCCGGGTCTTCTTCCGATTCGTCCCGCATTTTCAGCAAATCCGCATGGCGAAACAGCGCGTTGTCATCGAAATTCATTTTCGCGTCGAGAGCAATGACATCGCCGCCGCCAGTCACCACGAGAGGATTGATTTCGACCAGGCTCGCATCGAGTTCGGTGTACAGCCGGTACATCCCCATCAGGAACTTGACCGCCGATGAAACCTGCTTGCCTTCGAGGCCAAGTCCGAACGCCACCTTGCGCGCATGAAACCCGGAAATTCCGGTAGTGGGATCGATCCCCACCCGGACGATTTTCTCCGGCGTCTTGGCCGCAACCTCTTCGATCTCCATGCCGCCCTCGGTCGATGCGACGATGGTGATGCGGCCGGTGGCCCGGTCCAACAGCATGGCGAGGTAAAGCTCGCGCGCGATGTCGCACCCTTCCTCGATGTAGAGCCGCTTGACCTCTTTACCGGCGGGGCCGGTTTGCTTGGTCACCAGCACGCGGCCCAACATGGCTTTTGCATGCTTCTTGACGTCCGCTTGGGATTTGGCGAGGCGCACGCCGCCGCCGCCATCGGGGTCGTCTTTGAAATGTCCCGCGCCACGGCCACCGGCATGAATTTGCGTCTTCACGACCCACAGCGGGCCGCCCAAATCCTTTGCAACTTTGAGCGCTTCATCGACGGAAAACGCGACACCGCCCCGCGGTACGGCGACGCCGAAACGCTCAAGCAAACTTTTTGCCTGATATTCGTGAATATTCATATTGCCCCCCCTAGCCCCGCACGTTTCTGTTTCTTGCGGCAACAACCGCAAATGGGCACACAAATAACGTGCCCTCCGATCTCAGAACGCAAATCGAAGTCACTTTAACATCGCATCCGACAGGTACAACCGTCCCCACCGTTCAACTGTTAACAGGAAAGCGTTATCTATTTCTTACCAGTATTAAGCGAAAAAGCGCGGGCGAACACTCACTTCGCGTTTTTCTTAGAACGTTCCAGACGTTCACATTCCTTGATCAGATCGCGCACGGCTTTCACGGAACTCTGGAACTTCTTCTTTTCGCTCGCATTTAATTTGATTTCAACGATACGCTCGACGCCCTTCGCGCCGATCACCACCGGTACGCCGACATACAGACCCTTCAGACCGTACGCGCCATTGACGTGCGCCGCGCACGGCAATACCCGCTTCTTATCCAGCAAATAGGATTCGGCCATCGATATCGCCGACGACGCCGGCGCATAGAAGGCGGAGCCGGTCCCCAGCAATGAGACGATCTCGCCGCCGCCATTCGCCGTCCGTTTGATGATCTCGTTTATCCGTTGGGTGGTCGACCAGCCCATTTTAAGCAAATCCGGTACCGGAATGCCGGCGACCGTGGAATACCGCACGAGCGGCACCATCGTATCGCCATGTCCGCCGAGCACGAAGGCGGTCACGTCCTCGACCGACACGTTGAATTCGCGCGCCAGAAACAACTGGAAGCGCGCCGAGTCCAAGACGCCGGCCATGCCGACCACCCGGTTGTGCGGCAACCCGCAGGCGTTGCGCAGCACATGCACCATCACGTCGAGCGGGTTCGTGATGCAAATGATAAAAGCCTTGGGACAATATTTCTTGATGCCGGCGCCGACCGCCTTCATCACGTTCATATTGATTCCCAGCAAATCGTCCCGGCTCATGCCCGGTCGCCGCGCCACGCCGGCGGTAACGATGACTACATCGGCGCCGCGCAGCGCGGTGTAATTTTGCGCACCCTTTATTGACGCATCGAAGCCTTCGATGGTCGACGCTTGTTCGAGGTCGAGCGCCTTGCCCTGCGGTACGCCTTTGACGATATCGACCAGTGTGATGTCGCCCAGTTGCTTTAGCCCGGCAAGCAGCGCCAGTTCGCCGCCGATATTGCCTGCTCCCACGAGTGCGATCTTATTACGTGCCATTGGACTAGGCCCCTCTCTCTGTCTGTCTCGAATTGTCGGTCTCGATAGTTTCGCCTACCGGCATTAACGCCGCGTGGCCCGCGGCGGAGGTGGCGGTTACCTACAGCGTAATGTCCACCAGAGCAAGGGATGCGGCTACTCTCCCGTCGCGCGGACGCGCCAATCGTTCATCTTTTTCGCGACGGTCCAAACCGAACCACCCACGCCACGCGGCAGGCTGCGCGCCTCAGCCCGGTCCGCGCCAAGGGGCCGATACGCGAAATCGATGCCGCGGCCGAGCATCTTGCGGCGCACATCGAATATGCCGACCTCGTGCCACTCATAGCGCCGCGACGAATAGAGATCGCGCACCAGAAAACCGTCGCGGTCGAGCCAGACACCCGTGCAGCCGGGCAGATGCGAAACCAGAAACATCGTCGCCCCAAGCGATAGAAAGATGCCGAGATATGTCGCCCCCTCGATGGACTGGGCGCCGGCGCGGAACATCGCCCCCGCCATAATCGCGCAGCCCAGCGCCATGAAGCCGTTATGCAACAAGGACGGCCGGATAACATCCGTCTCGGGGAGCTCGTCGTCGGATTCACCCGGCCCGGCGTTCACGCCGCCACCTCGCCGCGATCCAGGCTCAAATATTCAGCCGACTGCATTTCCATCAGCCGGCTGACCGTTCGCTGAAACTCGAAGCCGTGGGTCTCGCCGCGATAGAGATCGTGCGGCGGCGTTTCCGCCGCCATGACCAAGTTGGTTTTCTGTTCATAGAGAACATCGATCAAAGTCATGAAGCGCTTCGCCTCGTTGCGGCGATTCTCATCCAACCGGAGTACGCCATTCAACACCACCGTATGAAATTCGCGGGCGATGTTGATGTAATCCTCGGCGCCGAGCGGCCGGGCGCACAATTCTTCGAAACTAAACCACGCCACCCCCCGCGCCGCACGCGAAACCGGGACCCGGCGGCCCTTTACTTCGATCTCCCTCGGTTGGCTCACCGCCCCTTCGGTCAGCTCGGCAAAGGCTTGTTCGAGGCGGCGCGTGCTTTCCGGCCCAAGCGGCGCGTGATAGACCCGCATCGATTTGAGGCGCGCCAGACGGTAATCGGTCGGCGACGCCAGCTCCAGGCAATCGAGCCGCTGCTTCAGCAGATCGATGAACGGCAGGAAGCGGCTGCGTTGCAGGCCGTCCCTGTAGAGATCGTCTGGCGGAAAATTCGACGTCGTGACCACCACCACCCCGCGTTCGAACAGGGCGGTAAACAGCCGACCGAGAATCATCGCATCGGCAATATCCGTGACATGGAATTCATCGAAGCAGAGCAGCCATGTTTCGTCGGCGATTTGCCCGGCGATTTGCGGCAGCGGATCGCGCTCCTCCTTCTTGTTCTTGTCCTTCCGCCAGGCATGGACCGCGTCATGCACCTCGATCA
>CAYYBI010000069.1:0-12469 GCA_964469835.1 uncultured Rhodospirillaceae bacterium | reverse complement strand
TGAAGACCCGCAACATCCTGCATCGGCACCCCACGGTGCCCGGCGTCGGCGAAAACGTCACGGTCCCCATGTGCGCCTTCAAACTGGCCCACGGCGGCCCGAGCATCGAAACTCCGCCGCCCCAACTCGGCGAACACAATGACGAAATCCTGGGTGGCCTTGGCTATGCCCCAGGCGATATTGCAGCGCTGCGCGAAGAAGGCGTCATCTAATGCACCGGCCCACCGGACAGCATTGCCGCGGCACATGTGAAGGGTGAATCATGAAGCAGGACCGTTTCGGAAATCCGCATTCGCCGGGTGTGCCCTATGCTCGCGGGTCGATTATCACCAGCACCCAGGACGATCTGGCGAAGCTTCGTGTCGCCTGGCATCACATTCGAGAGCGCTGTGATGCAGAGGACCCGTCCGCGGTCTTCAACCTTTCCGGCCTGGAACGCAGCATGCCGCCGATCCAGGTCGTCCCGGAAATGCTCGACGATGAAATCGCCCCGGCGTTGTGCGGCGAGCACCTAACCGCCCTCGCCCTGGATCATCTCGGGGGCGATCCCGAAATTCATGATGCGCTGATCCTGAATCGACAGACCGCTGCAATTCTGGCCGCAACGCTGGTGATGGCCAAACCGGGCGATACGATAATCGGGGTGTCGCCCACCTATAGCCATCCCTGTGTCGTCCGGGCGGCCGCGCGCGCCGGCGCCGACTTCATCGATACGGTCGGGTATGCGGCTTTCCGCGACGCCATCGAAAGGCTGGATCGGCCACCGCTGATCGCCTTGACGCGTCTGGCGGTGAGCTACGAAATCCTCCCGCAGGAGGAGATTTTCAAAATCGTTGACCTGGCGAAGTCCAAGGGCGCGCGCGTGCTGGTCGATGACGCCGGCGGTGCCCGGGTTGGCCCTGCAATCTTCGATCAGCCGAAATCATTGGAATTCGGCGTCGACGTCGTCTCCACCGGGCTCGACAAATACGGCACCATCGGTCCCAGGCTGGGGGTGCTCGCTGGCACGCGCGAAATCGTCGCGGAGATCCGCGCCTGCGCCTTCGAACTCGGCGTCGAAGCCAGGCCGATGCTCTATCCCGCCGTCATCCAATCGCTGGAACAATACGACCCCCAGCGGGTTCGCGATTTGGTGCGCACGACCAAGGAAGTCGCGGCGGCTTTGAAAACACGTCTGGGCAACCGGGTTGCGGAGACACCGGTCACGGCGCAATTGCTGGGCGAGGATATACTCGAAATGGCGATGGAGCGGGCGGGCGTGCTGGAACCCGCCATCGTGCCCTACGAAGCGACCGCCGCCCTGGCGATGATCCTTTTGCGCGACCACGGCATTCTTACCGTGCACTTCGCCGGCATGCCGCCGGGCACCGGTGCCTTGCTGATCAAGTTCCTTCCACCGGAAACGCTAGATCGATTCGGCGGACCGTCAAAATTCGCCGATGCGGTCGATCGGTCGCTCGATTCCCTGTCCGAAGTCATTGCCGATTCCGCAGAAATTCAAAAATTACTGCTCAACGCGAAAGTGGCATAGCCTAATATGGGGTCAGAACAAGCGTTACAGCGAGGCACCATTACCTAGGAAAACATTGAAATCCCTATTGCCTCGATAGGGCTAGCTCCTATACTTTGTGTATACTACGAATTTACTCTGCAGGCGCATCGTAGGATGGACAATAATAATAAAATCGTCAATTAGTTAAGCAAGATGCGCAGGCTCTGTGTATGGTCTGCGCAAACAAGCGGAGAAGTCTATCATGGCAGGCAAGGGTGAAGACGTGACTGTTGGTGACCTGCTGCGCAAGACCAACTCGACAGACTGGATTTGGCAAGTCACTGAGTTCGTGACCCCACGCGGTCATCAACCCCATGCGCGCCTGGTGCGCGTTAACTATCCCACGGACAGCCGTATATTTGCGATTGCAGCGTTGCGGGACCGGCGTCTCTTCGTCGATGCCGATCAACCACGGCGGCGGATCGAAGCACCGTTGCCGATACAATGGGGTCCACAGCTCGAGGCTTGAGATCGGGAATCGATCTCAATCTCTAACGCGGATTACCCAGCCCGGGAAATTCGCATACTTCCGAGTTTGAATTCATTCCGGCGAGTGATGGCCGGGATGTCATTTGCGTTGTAGCACCGGAATTCCCTCGGTGTACGATCGTCGCAACGGTTCAGCGGCGCGATGCCGGTTGTGGATCGCCCAGCCCGCAAGCCCATCTTGAGAAATTGTCGTTCAAGGTACGTGCATTGGGCGACGGAAGAATATGCGAGAAACGCAGCATCAAGGACCACTTGGACCCTTTGACTTGCGCAACATCTTCGATTTCCTTAGACCACGCACCGCTGCCGATCCGTGTCGGATTTGTCGGTCGAATAAATAACGGCTTCTTGTTGGTGATCCGCCGCCCCGTGGTTGGATCGATCGGATAGAGCCGTATCCATTTCCGGCTTCGCCAATCGGCGGGACCATGGGTGACGTACAGGGATTGGCCGCTCTTATAGGCCAGCGTCTTGGCTTCCACCATATAGCCCCAACCCTGCCAGCATTCGGCACCCCATGCGGGCATAGACACTGCCGCGAGAAGGGGCACCAGCAAACACAGCCACCGACGATTGTATCGATATGGAACCATGAATTATTGGGTCCTTGACCCTGCGCTTGACGGAGTCCGCTCAGACCATTCGCTCGTGTCGGAGCCGGGCGGCCATCTCTCGTTTCAACCAATATACCATATGCTGAAAATGCGTAACGGCGGCCCTTCCGGACCGCCGTGTACGCATCACTAATCAGCCAAGTGAACAGATCGATTAAGCGATCTTACGTCCGCCGAACCGATTGTACACAACCAGCGACGAGGACGACTTACGCGCCGACGAACGACGCGCCTTGGACGCCTTACGCACCGGGCTCTTACGAGCAACTTTACGCTTCGCCATGCTCTTCTTGGCCGGCTTACGAGCCGCCGGCTTCCGCTTTGCTATGGTTTTACGCTTTACGGTCTTGCGCGCCGTGCTCTTGCGAGCCGCGGGCTTCCGCTTTGCAGTCGTCTTCCGCTTGACGGTTTTACGCGCCGTGCTCTTACGAACCGGCTTCCGCTTCGCAGTCGTCTTCCGCTTGACGGTCTTGCGCGCCGTGCTCTTACGAGCCGCGGGCTTCCGCTTTGCGGTCGTCTTCCGCTTGACGGTTTTACGCGCCGTGCTCTTACGAACCGGCTTCCGCTTCGCAGTCGTCTTCCGCTTTACGGTCTTGCGGGCAGTCGTCTTACGAGCTACCGGCTTCCGCTTCGCAACGGTTTTACGCTTTACGGTCTTACGGGCCGTGGTCTTCTTCGCGGCCGGCTTACGAGCCGTAATTTTCTTCTTCGCGGCGGGCTTACGGGCCGCGGGCTTCCGCTTAACAGTCGTCTTCCGCTTCACAGTCTTGCGAGCGGTCGTCTTGCGAGCGGTAGACGGCTTACGGCGCGCCACCGTCGACTTGCGAGCCGCGGGCTTACGCTTCGCGACCTTCTTCGGTTTAGCTTTAACAGGCATGTTACGTCCCTTCAGTGTTGCGGTGATGCGTTGGCCACCAACCACTCGTACGAAGAGTTCTCTATTGATTAACTTCGAGTATGCGGTTGCGGTTGGCCAATTACCGCGGTTATGAAGAGAGGCAATAGGAGAATTTCGTTACCAAAAAGTTACCAAAATCAGCGAATTCATCCTTGTTATTTATCCGCTCATAAGAAAATTAGGTCGGTCAACTGTCCGGTCCGGCGCAGTACGCGTCGCCGACCGACACCACAGGCAAGCGTGATCTTCGACGGGTCACTCATTCAAGTCATTCCCGCAAACGACTCTGCCGCGCGATGTTTCAACATCATTCATTTGTGATGTAAATTCATGCCCACTTTATAGTGGCTTAGCGACAATGATTCGCAAAATCGAACAAACCGCCAAAGAATCCAAGCCGCAAAAGTCGACGCAATCAACACGCCCGCGACTTCCAGGGCGCTTGCATCCGACCGACATCGAAGAATTCTTTCATCCGAAATTGCAGGCGATTCAATATTTCGGCCCGAATGTGACGCCGAAACCAAAACAAAAAAAATTGAATTTTTTTTATTTACGTCGCATTTTTGCCGAACCGCACCATCACCGCCAAGCGGCATGTGCCATCACCGCGACGCCCCATTGCGAGTAGTATCGGCAACACCGACGCGTGCTAATCCTCCTCGATCGCCTCGCGGTGTACCTCGGAGCAAGGAGGCGCCGTCCGAAATTACGAACCCCGTATGGCTGACATCAAATCTTAATTTGTGCGCCCGCCGGGTCGTACGACGCACGCCAATGGACCGCCGCATCAAACCGTTCGCCGGCAATTTCGATTTGGTAGTGGCCGTTCTCAATCGTTGCCCTGTCAACGCCATCGTCGTTCGCGACAAAACCCAGCCCGACCGACCGTTCCAAAGTAAAGCCGTAGGCACCCGAGCGGATATCACCGGCGGGTTCACCATTGCGCAAAATCAACTCGCCGCCGTACAGCACCGGCAAAGGATCGTTGAGTGTGAATTGAACCAGCCGCCGCCCAATCACACCGTCGCGCTGCCGTTGCAAGGCGTGCCGCCCGATGAAATCCACCGGCTTGGAAAAATCGACGGCAAATGCGAGACCCGCCTCGAGTGGCGTAACGTCAGGTGTCAGATCGTGTCCCCAGGATCTATAACCCTTTTCGAGACGAAGCGATTCCATGGCGTAATAGCCGGCGTGCCGCAGGTCGAATTGTTCGCCCAATTCTTCGAGACGAGCCAGTACCCGGGGTCCGAATTCCCAAGGGATATAAAGTTCCCAACCGAGCGCACCGACATAGGTAACCCGGACCGCGCGCACGGGCGCGGAGTCGATTGTAATCTCGCGCATCGTGCCAAACGGAAAACTCTCGTTCGAAACATCGTCGTCCGTGGCCCGCAACAACAGGTCTCTCGCCTTCGGCCCCATCAACCCCAGCACCGCGAACCTCGATGTTACGTCCGTTAATGTTGCATCGGTGTCCGGGGGAATATTGCTCTGTATCCAATCGGTATCCCGCACCGCCTGCGCGGCGCCGGTCACGATGAAATACTTATTCTCATCGACACGCGTCACGGTGACATCACTTTCATAGCCACCACGCGGGTTCAACAGTCCGGTATAGACGACTCGTCCTGGCAGCACCGCCACGTTGTTGGCGCATAGCGTCTGGAGAACCCGTTCGGCGTGCTGACCCTGCAACTGGAATTTCGAAAACGAGGTTTGGTCGAACAGAGCGACACCTTCGCGAACCGACCGGCACTCCGCCTCGACATAGGGAAACCAGTTTTGACGCCCGAAGGAATAGTCGATTTCCGGCGCAACGCCCTTCGGCGCAAACCACAGCGGCCGCTCCCAGCCCATCCTGCTGCCGAAGCAAGCGCCTCTCTCACGCATCACATCGTAGAAAGGTGATTTTTGCACGCCTCGGCCCGACTGCAGTTCGCGGTTCGGCCAAGGCATGGCGTAGTGAACGCCGACGACTTCACGCACCCGCTCGCGCAGCCAATCCTGGTTGTTGTGAAAAGGCGCGAAGCGACGGATGTCCACAGGCCACAAATCCATGGTCGGTCCGCCGTCGACAATCCATTCGGCCAAGGCCCTGCCCGCGCCGCCGGCGCTGGCGATACCCATCGAATTGAAACCGGCGCCGACGAAAAAATTCCGTAGGTTCGGCGCTTCGCCCAAAATGTAATGGGCGTCCGGCGTGAAACTTTCGGGCCCGTTCACGAATTGCCGCACACCCACCGTCTCAAGAGCTGGCACGCGATGCACGGCGTTTTCCATCAAGATTTCAAACTGGTCCCAATCATCCGGCAATAGGGTGAATTCGAAATCGTCCGGAATGCCGTCCATCCCCCAGGGCTTCGCCGTCGGCTCGAACCCACCCATGACAAGGCCACCGACCTCCTCCTTGAAATAGATGAATCCGTCATAATCGCGCATGACCGGCAGGTCGGGCGTCACGCCTTCGATTTGCCGGGTGACGATGTACATATGCTCACACGAATGAAGCGGTACCGCCACGCCGCACATGCCGCCTACCTTGCGGGCCCATTGACCGGCGCAGTTGACGACGATTTCACAGTCGATCGCTCCATGTTCGGTCTCAACGCCGGTGACCGCATCGCCGTCCTGTCGAATGCCGGTGACCCGCGTCTTTTCCAGAATCTTCACGCCCGCGGTGCGCGCACCCTTGGCAAGGGCCAGGGTCAGATCGGTCGGATTGGCCTTCCCGTCGCCCGGGATCCAAACAGCGCCCGCGAGGTCGTTCGTCCGCATTACCGGCCAGCGCCGCCCGGCTTCATCGGGGCCGATGATTTCAGCCTCGACACCAAATGCACGGGCGACGGCAACGCTGCGCCGCAGCGCGGTCATTCGGTCCGGCGTGCGCGCGACCGCAACGCTGCCGCACCGTTTCCAGCCCGTCGCCAGACCGGTCTCCGCCTCGAGTTCGCTATAGAGCTGCGTGCTGTATTGGATGAGGCGGGTCAAATCCTCATTCGACCGCAGCTGCCCGACCAGCCCCGCCGCGTGCCACGTCGTGCCGCCACTCAATCGGCCCTGTTCGAGCAGCACCACATCCCGCCGCCCCAGTTTGGCGAGATGGTAGGCGACGCTGCAGCCGACGACGCCGCCGCCGATGATGACGATTTGCGCCTGCGTTGGAATTTTTACCGTCATCACTTGTGTATACTCCGCGTCTGGCACATCAGAAAACATTACGGAACATTGGAAACGAAGCGGCAATGAAAAATAATAAAGGCATCCTCGACGGTGTGCGGGTCCTTGACCTGGGGCGCGTATTGGCCGGTCCATTCTGCGCGCAAATTCTCGGCGACCTGGGCGCCGAGATCATAAAGGTCGAGCGGCCCGACGGCGGCGACGACACGCGCGCCTGGAAGCCGCCGGAGGTTGGCGGCGAGGCGGCATATTATTTCGCCGTCAATCGCAACAAGAAAAGTCTGACGCTGGACATGGCAACACCGCAGGGTCAGGAAATCCTGCACGGGCTTGCCAAGGTGTCGGACGTGGTCATCGAGAATTTTCGCCCCGGCGTCGCTGAGCGGCTGAACGTCGATTATGCGACCCTGAGCGCGCTGAACCCGCGTTTGATCTATTGCTCGATTTCCGGTTTCGGTCAGGAAGGCCCGATGGCCGGACGCGCGGCCTATGATTACGTCATTCAGGCAATGTCCGGACTGATGTCGATCACCGGCGAGCCCGACGGCATGCCGGTTCGCTGCGGCGGCGCCGTCGCCGATTACCCGACCGGCCTTTGGGCGACGATCTCGGTACTGGCGGCGTTGATGGCCCGTCAGCAAACCGACCGCGGGCAGCACATCGATCTTTCGATGCATGACTGCACCCTGCTGTTGATGAGCCATATCGTTTCGCAATTTCTGGCGTCGGGCGATACGCCGCCGCGCGTCGGCAACGGCCATGGCAACATCGTGCCGATGAACGTCTACGACACCGCGGATGCACCGTTGATGGTGTTATGCGGCAACGATGCGATGTTTCGCCGGCTGGCCGCCACGATCGGGCGGCCGGAGATCGCCGATGATCCCGACTTTGCCGAAAACCTCGCCCGCGCAAAAAACCATGATCGACTGCACGAAATCGTCGGCCAGGCGCTCAGCGCCGACACGCGGGACAACTGGATTGTCCGGTTTCAGGAAGCCAACGTCCCGATCGCGCCGATCCGAAGCTTCCCGGAAGTGTTCGAGGCGCCGGAAGTGCTCGACCGCAACATGGTGATGGAAATTCCCCACCCGACCGCGGGCACCATCAAGGCGCCCGGCAGCCCGTTGAAGTTCAGCGATACACCGATCATCGAACCGTCCCACCCGCCGCTGCTGGGCGAGCACAGCGAAACGCTGCTGCGCGATTTGTTGGACATGGACGACAAAGCAATTGCCGAGCTGCGCGCCACGGGTATCGTTTCCTGAGGATTACTCTATCCCCAGTTCCGTAAGGCTGCGGCGGGCGGGCGGAGTAGCCAGATAGTCGACAAAGGCGCGCGCCGCTTCCGCTGACTGCGCATCGGCCGACACACCGGCAATAAAAGTGGTGGTGTTCGAGAGTTCTTTCGGCAAGGGACCGGCAAGCGCCACGCCGAGACCGGCAAGCCGGCGAATCTCCGTCATCTGGCCGAACCCTATTGCACCGTCGGGCGTGTCTCCGGCGATGGCCTCGATGACCGCCGCGCCGGTCGGCGTGCGGATCGTCTTGTCGGCGACAGCCTCGGCGACACCGAGCCCGGTCAGCATCCGCTTGATATATTGCCCGCTCGATGCCTGGTTATAGACCAGCGCCGGCGCGGCGAGCAGCGCCGCCTTGAACGCTTCGACACCGGACAGGTCGGGAATGTCGGCGCCGTCGCGCATGACCACGGCGGTTTTGATACCGCCGACGCGCACGCGGATGTCGGCCGCGACACGGCCATCCCGCTGAAAATCGGCGAATACCGGTTCCGGCGCGACGATCACATCGGCGTCGCTGTCGCCACCCTCGACTTCGGCGCGCAGCACCGGCGCGGTGGCAGACCGTATTTCGATCGTATGTCCCGTCGCCATCTCGAAATCCTCGGCACATTTGCTAACGCCCAGCTTCGGCGCGCCGCCGCTCAACACACGTATGTCACTCATCCCCGCCGTCCCCGCTGGTAAACCGAAAGTCGAACCGACCCGTGGCCCGAATAATACCGCGGACCGTGCGGCGCCGCATTAGCATTTGCCCGCGCTTCGCGCCGCGCCGTATGCTTGCGTCACCCGACGATGGCATTCGAAGGCCCCACACACAGTATAAGGGAGAGGCGCGTGGCTTCAGTATTCGACATCGAACAGGACGGCCATGTTCGGACCATCATTTTAAACCGGCCCGACAAAATGAACGCGCTCAGCACCGAGCTTGCCTGGGGCGTCATCGGCGCCGTCGAAGAAGCGGCAGGGGATGATTCCGTCTGGGTCGTCGCGATTACCGGCAGCGGCAATGCATTTTGCGCCGGGCTCGACCTGTCGGGAAATCGCGATCAAAGCTTCAATCCCCAGTCGCCCTTGGGCCAACAACTCGACGACCTCAGCTGGGTCGGCCAGTTCTTTCTGACGCTACGGCAGAAATGCGACAAACCCATCGTCGCCGGCGTCAACGGGGCGGCGGTCGGCGCGGGCCTATCGCTCGCCATGGCGGCGGATATGCGCGTCGTGGCCAAAAGCGCACGCCTGATCGCGGGCTATCCCCGGATCGGCGGATCGCCCGACGGCGGGTTGAGCTACACCTTGCGCGAATGCATGGGCCACGAACAGGCGATGCGCTTCCTGCTGGAAAACCGGACGGTCGGAGGCGAGGAGGCGGTACGCCTCGGCATGGCGGGGGAGCTGGTGGAAGACGATGAACTGCGCAGCCGGCTGGCCGAATACTGCCACAGCCTGACGCAACTATCGCCGGTTACCGGGCGGCTCACCAAACGAACCGTGGTTAAAGCGGCGACGACAACCGACCTCGAAACCCATCTGCGCTATGAACTGGCGACGATCCACCGCGCCTTCGCGAGCGAGGATGCGCAGGAAGCCCGCAAGGCCTTTCTCGAGAAACGCGCGCCGATCTTCAAGGGCCGCTAGCGTTCGGACCAGTCGCGTCCCGGCGCATCAGTCGGCGTCGAAATACCGGGCGTGCTTGCGACGGTCGATTGGCAAAATCTGTTCGCCCAGCATGTCGCTGAGCACCACCTGCCGTGCCTCCTCCGCATCCAGACCGTTGCGGTCGATCATGTCCTGGCTGTCGGCGAGGATGGCGTCGACATCGCGCATCGTCTTCAGGCGCTTGAAGACATCTTCGCGTTTGAAGCCCATGCTCTCGCCCACGATCTCCATGAAATTCACGACCTCGAACGACCATTGTCCGTGGTGCGAAACGATTTCCCGGTGATCGGAATGATAGATACCCGCAAGCGTGGTCACGCCGGCGTCTTCCGCCGCCTGCAACTCCTTGGCCAGCATCTCCCGGCGGCGTTCCGGGATGGTGACGAGCGAATTCAGCGTGTATCCGAGACGCGGCTGGCCGAGATCCACCACCTCGACGCCGGGAATGGCCGACAGCACCGCGACGACCGAGTCCGTCACCCCTTCGCTGCCCGGATGCTCGTGCAGGGCGACCCGTTTGTCGACACGGTGAGTGAAATGGGGCTGCAACTCTTCGAGACGCCGGGCGAGATAGACCGCGAACATGGTCATGTCGAAGGCCGGATCCACGTTGCCGGCGCCTATGTCATGGATCGGCAAGGCGGTCTCGCCGAACTGGATCTGACAGGTCGGACACCACGAAAGCACTTCCGATGTCTTGGTCTCGGCAAACCGCTCGATCGTCCGGAGCCCCTGACGCATCGCATTTTCGTCGTCACCGCCGCGCATCTGCAAGATGCCGCAGCAATTGGCCGGTCCGCCATACACCTCATACTGCACGTCGAGCCGGTCCAACACATCGAGGCACAGCAGCCCGATATGCGGCGTCTTCAACAAATTGCAGCCGGTGTAGAAGATCAGATCCGGCGGCTCCGCAGCCTTTGGGTGGGAAGACGGGTCGAGCCGTTGCAGCAGTTCCAGCGGCAGTTGCAGGCGCGAGAGCACGCGTACGCCGCGTGTCATCGACTTGAACAAATCCTTGCCTTTTTCCCGGCGCTTCTCCGCCGATTGGCGCTTCTTCAGCACCCGGCGCGCCATCGCCAGCATGAACCGCGGATTCACCCCATAGTCGCAGGCGCTCAGGCAATAGCCGCTGCCCGTACAGGCCGACGCCCATTGTTCCGAGAAATCCGGCCCTGCCCCGGTCCGCAAAACGTCCAGTACACCGCCGATTACCGCTTTTGGATCGGAAACGTCGATCCGCGCCGGTTCCGGCATCGGACAGGCTTCGACGCATTTTCCGCAGCGCGTGCAGGCTTCGGTCATCTCCGCAACCCGGGCATCGAGCGTATCAAGATAACCGGCGGTTTTCCCAGACATCTACACCTCCAAGACCGCCCTACGGGCGGCGATGGCAGAATAGTATAAGAGTGCCCGATCAATAGCACGGATTACGCGACGAATTGCCCGCAAATCGGTTACCGTGTCTCATAGGCACTATTCCCGAACGGTCGTCAGGGAGGACAGGACGATGTCGAAACCGGATTCATCCGCGCGCGACGGTGTAAGAGCCGCCCGGCGTTTCGACGTGCTGCCCTTGCCGGGCGCGCCTTTTGGCGGGCTCATCCAATTGAATGCTGATGCGGGAGATTTCATTTCGGCCGCGGAAGCCGAGCCCTCCGCCCTGCCCGATGCACTCTATGCGTCGGAGGGTCTGATCCTGGTGCCGGGGATGCGGATGATTGCCGACGAGCCGGCGCTGCTGGTGCGGCTGAGCCGGCTGTTCGGCCCCGAGGTCGAGAACTACACCGAGACCCTGACCGACCCGGACAAGGTGCATCCCGACGTGCCGGAAATCCTCGTGGTCTCCAATCTGCCGCCGGCCAACAAGCCACCGCCGGCGCGCCCGGACCCGCCCTTCAACGCGGATGGCAGCCTGCCGACACGGTTTCCCCATCGCCGCGGGTGGCATACGGACCAGAGCTACCGCCGGCCGCCGCCGGATATCTCACTCTTCTATGCGGCCACCGCCGCGCCCAAAGGCCAGGGACAGACCCTCTACGCCAACGGGATCGCCGCCTATGCGGCCTTGCCGGCGGCGATGAAACAGCGCCTGGACGGCGTGCACGGCATCCACGCGATGCCGGGCGCGGGGCGGTCCGAATACGCGGTGCGCGCCGGCGATCCGCCCCGCTCCCTGCGGCCGCACGAACAGCCGCAACATCAACCGATCGTGCGCACCCATCCGGTGACCGGCGTAAAGGCGCTCTATTTGTGCGAGGCCGGGCAGATGGACTGGATCGAGGGGCCCATCATCGGCATGCAGCCCGGACCCGATGGTGACGGAGCGAAACTTCTGTATGAGCTGATGTCGCACCTGACGCAGCCGCAATTCACCTATGCGCATGAATGGACGCAGGACGACCTTATCATCTATGACAATCGCACGCTGGTGCATGCGGCGACCTGGTTCGACGCCGAGAAGCACCCGCGGCGCATGTGGCGCACCACGGTCAGCGGCAATCCCGGCGACGAATACGCGGGCGAACAGAAAAGCTGGCTACCGGCGGAGGCGTAGCGGTTAACTGGCCGCCTTCTTCGATTCCACGAATTTCAGGTAGGCGACCACGTCCGTCGCGACCAATCGGCCGATCGGTCCGGAGCTATAGGTGGCGCTCATGACCTTGCCATCCGCGCCGAGCACGAACTCCGACGGCTGAATGATGCCGCGCCGGTCTTCCCACCATGATCCCATGGCGTCGCCATCTGCGCGTGTCATGCCATAGGCTATGGGAAA
>CAYYBI010000068.1:0-5947 GCA_964469835.1 uncultured Rhodospirillaceae bacterium | reverse complement strand
CCCAACATGGTGCGGGCGGCCTTTCGGGCGATGACGACGGGGCGCCCCGGGGCGGCGCATCTGGGACTGCCGATCGATGTCCAGAAGGCGCCCGTCGACGAAGGCGATATCTGGGCCCAGCCCGGTTTCGAGACATTTCCGGCTTGGCCGAGTGCGCCCGACCCCAAGGCGATCGAGGCGGCCGCGAACGAAATTGCCGCAGCCAAAAGGCCGGTGATCGTGTGCGGCGGCGGCGTTGTTCTCGCCGGCGCGGAGGCGGCCCTGCAGGCGCTGGCGGAACGATTGAACATCGTCGTCGCCACCACGGTCAGCGGTCAGGGCAGCTTGGCCGACACGCATGCCAATAATCTTGGCGTCGTCGGATCCAATGGCGGCGTCCCGGCCACCCGCGCAATCATCGACGAGGCGGACCTTGTCGTCTTTGCCGGTTGCAGGGCCGGTTCGGTCACCACCGAACGCTGGCGCTCGCCGGCAAGGGGCGTGAAGATCGTTCATGTCGACAGCGACCCCATGGCCATATCGGCCAACTACCGGACCGACGTGGCTGTCGTATCGGACGTTCGCCTGGCCTTCGAGGCCTTGAACCTGGCCTTGGAGGAGATGGGCGTGGACAAGGTCGATTTCGGTGGCGCGGAGAAGGTCGCGGCGGCGGTGAAGGCCAAATTCGCGGCCTTCGACGAACTGGCCGCCAGCGATGACAGGCCGATCAAGCCGGAGCGGGTGATCGCCGACTTGAACCGGGTCGTGCCGTCCGATGCGGTGATCGTCGCCGACCCGGGAACCCCGTGTCCTTACGTCTCCGCCTTCTATCGGATCCCGCATGCGGGGCGGTATTTCATTTCCAACCGGGCGCATGGCGCCCTCGGCTACGCCCTTTCTGCGGCCGTCGGGGCCCAGATCGGTCGGCCCAATTCCAAGGTCGTCGCGGCCATGGGCGACGGGAGTTTCGGTTTCACGGTCGGGGAATTGGAGACCGTTACGCGCCTCGGCCTGCCGATTACGTTTCTGGTGTTCTCCAACAGTGTCTACGGCTGGATCAAAGCCGGTCAGAAAACCGCTTTCGATGAACGCTACTACTCGGTCGATTTCAGCCGGACCGACCACGCAGCCGTTGCGGAGTCGTTCGGAGTCAAGAGCTGGCGGGTCGAGGACCCGGCCGATTTGCAGGGGGTCCTCAAGGCGGCCGTCGAACACGATGGGCCGACTCTCGTCGACGTGATCAGCCAACCCCTGCAGGACGCCCAAGCGCCGGTCAGCGAATGGATTGCATGATGCGACTATGTGACGGGCAGGGGGCGACCTCGGCGAAGCCATGGGCAATGCCGCGTCGATGAACGAGCCAAAATCAGCGAGGATCGCGGTTGTCGGCGCCGGCATAGTCGGCGTTTCTTGCGCCTTGAATCTTCAGCGCCTGGGGGCGTCGGTCACTCTGATCGACCGCCAGGAACCTGGCGGCGTCGATGCCGCCTCCTATGGCAACGGCGGCGTCCTGGCCCGCTCCGCGGTGGTCCCCGTCGCGACGCCGGGCATTCTGCTCAAGGCCCCAGTCATGCTGTTTTCCGCCGACGGGCCGTTGTTCTTGCGCTGGTCCTATCTGCCGCGCCTGCTGCCCTGGCTGGTTCCCTACCTTCGATCCTCGAGCCGGAAAAGCGTCGAGCATATTGCGCGTCATCTGGCTCCGCTGCTGTTCGACAGCGTCGACGAACACCGGGCCTTGGCGCACGGAACCAACGCCGGGCATTGGTTGCGTTCGTGCGAGTATCTGTACCTGTATGAAAGCCGGGACGCCTTCGAGCGCGACGCCTTCGGGTGGGGGTTGCGCCGCGAGCACGGATTCGAATGGGACACGCTGCAAGGCGAGGAGATCCGTGAATTCGACCCCGCCCTGTCGCCGAAGTACGAATTTGCCGTGGTCTTGAAGGATCATGGTATGGTCGCCGACCCTGGGAGCTATGTCAGCGACCTCGCCAAAGGCTTCGCCGCCGCCGGAGGAGAAGTGGTCCGAGCCAACATCGAACAGGTCGAGACGGGCGATGACGGCGTCGTTCTGAAAACCGGTGGCGATGACATCGAAGCCGATAAGGTCGTTATCGCCGCCGGCGCCTGGTCTCATCTCCTGGCCGCCCAATTGGGCGCCAACGTACCGCTCGAATCCGAGCGCGGATATCACCTGGAGTTGGCGGGCGCGAGTAGGCAGCCAAAAGTGCCGGTCATGGACGCGGCACGCAAGTTCGTCGCCCTCCCCATGGACGGCGCCTTGCGCCTGGCGGGTGTTCTCGAATTCGGCGGCTTGGATGCGCCCGCCTCGAATGGCCCTCCGGACCTGTTGCTGCGCGGCGCCAAGGCCATGCTGCCGGGTTTGGAATACGAAGCGAAACGGACTTGGATGGGGCACCGACCCGCCCCGGTGGACAGCCTGCCCGTCATCGGGCCGGCTCCGGCCAGCGACCAAGTCTATTTCGCCTACGGGCATCACCATGTTGGTTTGACCGCCGGGCCCAAGACCGGTCGGATTCTGGCGCAGCATGTGATGGGGTTGCAGTCCAACGTCGATCTTGACGCTTATCGTTGCGACCGCTTTAACTGAGATAGCAAATGTCGTCTTAGATGACGTAATACAGGGAGGTAAAGATATGCGTAGTAAAATGCTAGGCACCGTTTCGGCGTTTGGCGCGGCGGTCGCCGTGACCTGTGCCGCCGGTCTGGCGCTGGCGGGCGAGAAATGGGACATGCCGATGGCCTACTCGGCAACCAACTTCCACTCGGCCGTCGGCGCAGAGTTCGCAAAATGCATCACTGCGGGAACCGGCGGAGATATCGAGGTTGTTACCCACCCATCCGGTTCCTTGTTCAAGGGCGCCGATATCAAGCGGGCCGTTCAGACCGGGCAGGCGCCGATTGGCGAGCGGTTGCTTTCGGGCCACCAGAACGAAAACGCCTTGTTCGGATTCGATTCGGTGCCGTTCCTGGCCACGTCTTTCGAGGATTCAGCCAAGCTTTGGAAAGCCGCCAAACCGACGCTGACCAAGGTCCTGGATGACCAGAATCTGGTCCTGCTCTATGCCGTGCCGTGGCCGCCACAGGGCTTGTACTTCAAAAAGGCAGTCAACTCGGTCGCTGACATGAAAGGCATCAAGTTCCGTTCCTACAACACAGCGACAGCACGTTTGGCCGAGTTGGCGGGCATGCTTCCCGTGACCATCGAGGCCGCGGAAATCTCGCAAGCTTTCGCCACCGGCGTTGCCGAATCCATGATTTCCTCCGGATCCACGGGCTACGACCGTAAGGTATGGGAGAGCCTCTCGTACTTCTACGAAGTGGATGCCTGGTTGCCGCGTAACTATGTCATGGTGAACAAGGACATCTGGAACGCGACCAGCAAAGCCAATCAAAACGTCATCCGGGCCTGTGCCGAACTGGCTGAATATGCAGGCAACTGGCGGGCGGTTGAATACACTCAGTTCACACTGAACGGTCTTAAGGCCGGCGGCATGACCGTTGGTCCGGCCGGCCCCCAATTGGTCGCCGACTTGAAGAAAATCGGGGAAACGATGACCTCCGAATGGCTGGAAAAGTCAGGGGCGGAAGGCAAGGCCATAGTCGACGGATTCAAGGCCATGAAATAGGTCGAATCGGGGAGGGGCGCAGCGGCGTCTCTCCCCAAAACGAAAGCCAGTAAACGGGGGAGGATATGCGGGCATTCCCGAGGGCCGTGCGTACCGTTCTGGATAGCGTCTATTTCGCCTGTGGTGTTATCGCCGCTCTGTTCCTAATCGCTATTCTTTCATTGATCGTTGTTCAAATGCTGGCCCGCTGGACCGGTGAAGTATTTTCCGGTGCCCCGGACTACGCGGGCTACTGCATGGCGGCAGCATCCTTCTTTGCTTTTGCCCATGCCCTCAACCGCGGCGCCCATATCCGCGTCAGCATGCTGCTGAATGCCGTTGGCCCGAAAACCCGGCGCCTGCTCGAGACTTGGTGTTTTGGGGTCGCCACCGCGCTTGGCTGGTATTTCACCTACTACGCCACGAAAGCCACGTATTGGTCCTGGAAGTTCAAGGACATCAGCCAAGGCCAGGACGCGACCCCCTTGTGGATCCCGCAGACCGCCATGGTGCTCGGCAGCATCGTCTTCGCCATTGCGCTTACCGATCACCTGATCCACGTCTTGTTCTCCGGCGATCATCGCATTCGATCCGATGTGGTCGAACAGAGTCACGGGGAGTAGGTCCCGTGGGTGAATTCGAGCTCATCGCTATCTTCCTGTTTATCCTGTTCCTCTTGCTCGGTACGGGCGTATGGGTCGGTTTGGCGCTCCTGGGCGTGGCTTACGTCGGCATGGCATTGTTCACGACCCGTCCGGTCGGCGACACCATGATCACGACCATCTGGAGCGCCTCGTCGTCGTGGACGTTGACCGCTCTACCGTTGTTCATATGGATGGGTGAGATCCTTTACCGAACCCGACTTTCGGAAGATATGTTCCGCGGGTTGTCGCCTTGGCTGGCCCGGTTGCCGGGTGGCTTGATCCACACCAACATTGTGGGCTGCACGGTTTTCGCCGCCGTCTCGGGATCGTCCGCGGCAACGCTGACCACGGTTGGCAAGATGTCGATTCCGGAGTTACGCAAACGCGAATATCCGGAGAACATGATCATTGGTACGCTTACGGGCGCGGCGACATTGGGGCTCATGATCCCGCCGTCGCTGACGCTGATCGTCTATGGGGTGACGATCAACGAATCCATCTCGAAGCTGTTCATGGCAGGCATTCTGCCGGGGCTTGTCCTGGCCACGATGTTTATGGGGTACGTGGCGATCTATTCGCGGGTTTCGAAAAAGTTCCAGCCTGTTCCGGAACCGGAAATGACCTTCGTTGAAAAAGTCGCCAATTCCAAGTTCCTGATACCGGTGATCCTGCTGATAATGGTGGTTATCGGCTCGATGTACTTGGGCTATGCGACGGCAACGGAAGCCGCCGCGTTTGGCGTGATAGGGTCGCTGGTGATGGCCGCCAGCCAGGGGTCGCTGACCTGGACGACCTTCAGGGAGAGCCTGATGGGGGCGACCCGCACCTCCGCAATGATTGCCTTGATCCTGGCGGGCGCAGCCTTCCTGTCTCTTTCCATGGGGTTCACGGGCTTGCCGAGGGCGCTGGCGGAATGGATAGCGGTTTTGGAGCTGAGCCGGTTCGAATTGCTGATGGTGCTGCTGGTCTTTTACATCGTCATTGGCTGTTTCCTGGATGGCATCTCTTCGGTCGTCCTGACCATGGCCGTCGTCGAACCGATGATCCGTCAAGCCGGGATCGACGTCATCTGGTTCGGCATCTTTATCGTCGTCGTGGTGGAAATGGCGCAGATCACGCCACCCATCGGGTTCAATCTGTTTGTCATGCAGGGCATGACCAAGCACGAGATGGGGTATATTTCAAAGGCCGCAATACCGATGTTCCTGATTATGGTGCTGATGGTGTTTGTGCTGATATTCTTCCCCGATTTGGCGACCTATCTGCCGGATAACATGAGATCGATTAACTCCAGCTGATTTGTTGGGAAAGTCCCTTGGCTCAAACGCATAGGATTCACTCCGGGCGTGTGCGCATTGTCGAACTGCCGGTGGCGGAGGTCCATTCACACGGCAGCGGCGATGTCGGTTCCATCAAGACGGTTGTTGTGGAACTGACCACGGATACAGGATTCACAGGCTGGGGCGAGGCATCGCCCTGGCCCGTATTTACCGGCACCGCTGAAGGGAATGCGAATGCCCTAGGTCATTACTTCATCCCGGCGATCATAGGGGCTAATCCATTCGATGTGGAAGTCCTGCTGGAGCGGGCGGAAAAGAATGTAGTGCGTTACCCCGAAGCAAAAGCCGCCCTCGAAACGGCTCTTCTGGATATCATGGGAAAAGTGCTGGGGATCCCCATCTACGAACTTCTGGGGGG
>CAYYBI010000067.1:0-3439 GCA_964469835.1 uncultured Rhodospirillaceae bacterium | reverse complement strand
CGCGCGCCGCGATCGACCGGGGCGTGCTGGCCGGGCGCGACCTCGAAATGATGTGGATCGACGATCCGGTGGATGTCTTCATGTTGCACGTCCAGGGATCGGGCCGCGTCGTGCTGCCGGATGGCGAAGTCGTGCGGGTTGGGTTTGCTGGACATAACGGGCATGACTACGCCTCGATCGGTCGGGAGTTGATCGCGCGGGGCGAGCTCAAGCGGGGCCAGGCCTCTTGGCCGGGCATCCGCGGATGGATTGCGCGCAATCCTGAACGGGCGGCCGAGTTGTTCGCCGTCAATCCGCGTTATGTGTTCTTCCGTGTCATCGAGGGCATACCGCCGGACGCCGGGCCGCTCGGCGCGCAGGGTGTGCCGCTGACGCCGGGCCGAAGCCTGGCGGTGGACCGGCGCTATCTGCCTCTCGGCGCGCCGCTGTGGCTCGATACGGTCGATCCCGGCGATACCGCCCGGCCGCTGCGCCGCTTGGTGGTCGCGCAGGATGCCGGCGGTGCGATCAAGGGCGTGGTGCGCGGCGATCTCTTCTGGGGCTTCGGCGCGCCGGCGCTCGCGCAGGCCGGCAGAATGCGCAGTCCGGGCCGCTACTTCCTGCTGCTGCCGAAAACCGCCGCCGCCAAGATACCGCAGAGCTAGTTTTTCGTGCGGCGGTACCGGCCCGCTCCCCCACCTGGCCACCCACAGGATAATTGAAATGGGTGGCCGGGTGGGGAAGCGCGCTGGCGCAGTGCAACAAACGATCCCCGTTGCCTTTCGACCGCCGCCCGGCCATTCTGCGGCGGCGTGGAGGAGAGGACATGGCGCGCGAAGAAAACCAGCAACCCCGGGTCGCGCTTTTCGTAACCTGTCTCGTCGACCTGTTCCGGCCGTCCGTCGGTTTCGCCGCAGTGAAGCTGCTGGAAGATGCGGGATGCGTCGTCGCGGTGCCGCGGGCGCAAACCTGTTGCGGCCAGCCCGCGTATAACAGCGGCGACCAGGCGGACACGCGGGCCATCGCACGTCAGGTGATCGCCGCTTTCGAAGAGTACGACTATGTGGTCACGCCGTCCGGGTCGTGCGCCGCGATGATCCGCGAGCATTATCCGCCGCTGTTCGACGAGGAGCCTGATTTTGCGCCGCGCGCCCACCGCCTCGCCCGCCGCACCCATGAACTGGTTTCGTTTTTGCGCGACGTTCGCAAGGTCGAGGCGGTCGACGCCGGTTTCGCCGGGTCCGTGACCTACCATGATTCCTGCTCCGGCTTGCGCGAATTGGACATCAAGCAGCAGCCGCGCGACCTGTTGCGGAGCGTCCGCGGGCTCGATCTGGTGGAATTGCACGACGCCGAGACCTGCTGCGGATTCGGCGGGACCTTCTGCGTGAAATACCCCGAAATTTCCAACCACATGGTCACGGACAAGGCGGCGGCGATCGAAAGCACGTGCGCCGGCACGCTGCTGGCCGGCGATCTCGGCTGCCTGATGAACATGGCCGGTAAGCTGAAGCGGCGCAGTTCGCCGGTCCAGGTGCGCCATGTCGCCGAGGTGCTCGCCGGCATGACCGGTACGCCGGCGATCGGCGAGGGTGAAGGTTAGCGGCGATGGAGGCGAGCAGCCGAACCTTCAAGCGGAATGCGCGGGCGGCGCTGGTTGACGACGACCTGCAACAGGCGCTCGGCCAGATGAAGCGCGGCTTCGTTGTCAACCGCGCCAACGCGGTGGCTAAATTGCCCGAATTCGAGGCGTTGCGCGCCGAGGGCAAGGCGATCAAGGAGCATACGCTCGAAAATCTCGATTTCTATCTGGAGCATTTTGAATCCAAGGTGACGGCGCTGGGCGGTCATGTGCATTGGTGCCGCACCGCCGCCGAGGCCCGCGACGCGGTGCTCGGCATCTGCCGCGACGCCGGCGCCAAGAGCGTAACCAAGGGCAAGTCGATGATCGGCGAGGAAATCGGCCTCAACGATTTTCTCGAGGCTCATGGCATCGAGCCGGTGGAAACCGATCTCGGCGAATACATCATTCAGCTGCGCCGCGAGCCGCCGAGCCACATCATCGCGCCGGCGATCCACGTCACCAAGCAGCAGGTGGCGGACGCCTTTTACGCCACGCATTCCGAGCTCGACGCCGACCGGCCGCTTGAGGAACCGCGCGCGCTGGTCGATGAGGCGCGCGCCATGCTGCGGCAGAAATATCTCGATGCGGATGTCGGCGTCACCGGAGCGAATTTCCTGATCGCGGAGACCGGGTCGACGGTCATCGTCACCAACGAGGGCAATGGCGACCTGACGCAGATCCTGCCGCGCGTTCATGTGGTGATCGCCAGCCTGGAAAAAGTCGTGCCGACGCTGGAGGATGCCTCGACCATTCTGCGCCTGCTGGCGCGCTCGGCGACCGGACAGGAATTCTCCACCTACACCACCTTCTCCACCGGCCCGCGCCGCGCCGACGATCCGGACGGGCCTGAGGAATTCCACGTGGTGCTGCTCGACAATGGCCGCAGCGCGCTGATCGGCACCGAGGTGCAGGATATCCTGCGCTGCATCCGCTGCGGCGCCTGCATGAATCATTGTCCGGTCTATGGCGCGGTCGGCGGCCACGCCTATGGCTGGGTCTATCCGGGGCCGATGGGCGCGGTGCTGACGCCGGTGCTGATCGGCGTCGAGGAAGCAGGCGATCTGCCGAACGCCTCGACCTTCTGCGGCCGCTGTGCCGAGGTCTGTCCCATGGGCATTCCGCTGCCGAAGCTGATGCGCCACCACCGGGTGACCGAATTCGAGGGTGGCGGGTCACTGGCCCCGGCACGGCTGGCGCTCGCGCTCTGGGCCTTTCTCGCCCGGCGGCCGGCCCTGTACCGGGCGGTCCTGGGGCTGAAGATGCGGCTGCTCGGCAGGATCGGGCGGCGGCGCGGCGGCTTCCGCACCCTGCCCTTCGCGGGCGGCTGGACCCGGCACCGAGACTTTCCCGCGCCGGAGGGCAAGACGTTTCAGCAGCGCTGGGACGCAGCCGGGGGCGCACGATGAGGGGGGTTGGGTGAGCAGCGCACGCGACCAAATTCTGGACACGATCCGCAAGGGCCGCGGCGGCGGCGCCGTCGCCGGTGCGGATCGCGCGGTGCTGGAAGCGCGGCTCGGCGCGCACCGCCGCGGCACGATTCCCGCGCGGGTGGACAGGGATGCGGCGGCGCTGACCGGGTTGTTCGTCGAACAGGCGGAAGCGTTGAGCGCCACCGTCGCCCGGGTCGGCTCGGTCGACGACGTGCCGGAAGCGGTGGCCGCCTATCTGGCGCGGGAAAATCTGCCGGCCGTGCTGCGCGCCGCGCCGGACCCGCTGGTCGAGGCCGCGCCCTGGGAAACGCGGCCCGCGCTGACCATCAGCCACGGACCGTCGGATGGCGGCGACGAGGTGGGCCTGACCGGCGCCTTCGCCGCGGTGGCGGAGACCGGAACCCTG
>CAYYBI010000066.1:0-5893 GCA_964469835.1 uncultured Rhodospirillaceae bacterium | reverse complement strand
CGCTGCTCCATCATGTCGAGGCCGATATCGATTCGGGCGCCCGACTGAAAGGGCTGCATCAGCGGGCGGCCATCCTTGTTGACCCCGCCGTAATTGATGTAGCCCGGCGTCAGGCCGAATCCGTCGGGCCGGCCGAGCACGCCGTCGTCGTGCACCAGGATGGGCGGTTCGACCGCCAATTGCGCCTGGCGGATCGTCGTCTTGTTCATCTCGTTCAGCATCTTGATGTCGGGCAGCACGGTCATCGCCGGCGACCGGCCATAGATCTCGCCCGGCGCGGTGACGTAGCGCGACACCATGTAGGGGAATTCGTCGAACCCGCTTTCCTGCACGATCTGCCGGCCCTCGACCGCGACATAGATCGAGGCAAACGGCTTGTTGCCGCCGTCGATCCGATTGCGGTCGCGGTCGTCGCGCGGCGCCACCGCATGCAGGAAACGAAAGCGCCGCTCCGGCTCTTTCTCCGCCGCCCGGCCGATCGCGGGCGGCACGGCATCGCCCCAGCGCTGCACCGCCTGGCGGGCGGAATAGTCGAAGTCGCGGTAGAGGGTGTCGACCTGCCCCTGGAAGTTTTCGGCAATGGCGCAATCGGCGAGGTGGATTGCCCGGTACAGCGGCCCGCCCCGATCCTCATCCTGGCCGACAAAAAGCACGCCGGTGCCGAACGCGCCGAGCGACATATACACTTCATGTTGCTGCGACGCGTAATTCGCGGTCGGCGCATAGCGGGCGCCGAACAGGATCTCCTCGGCCCGATCGAACCAGGCGCGCACCTCTGGCAGGTCATTGAGCGACGGGTCGCTCGCCCTGAGGTGATGCCAGCGCTGTGCGCGCGGCGTGAGCATCGATTCCAGGGCGGCTGAGAACCGCTCCAACCCGAGCGCCGCCGTCGCGTCGAATATTTCCTTCGTGCGCCGGGAGCCCGCCGGACGGCGCGAGACGAATTCCGCCTGACGCGGCAATACGCGATCGGCGATTTCCTGCCAATGGGAATCCCAGGTCGTGCGCATCGACCGCAAGCGATCGCGGCGCGCGAGAATGTCATCCGCTTTGGTCATCATGGTCTACTCACCCAGCAGCCGTTTGCGGGTGGTTAGCAACGGCTCTGCCGCACCCTGCCCGCCGGTCAGAATATTCGCCGACCGGCCGGCCGCCCGCGCGCGGCGCAACCGCTCCCGCGCCGCTCCATCCCGGCCGTCCTCCGCCGTGGACGGCGCCGCCTCTGCCGGCGCCGGGGGAAGCGGCGGCGGCGTTGGTGGCGGCGGCGCAGATGGAGCAGAAAACAATCCACTCATGGCATTCTTCCTTTCAAGTTGGGTGATCGATGGACCAGACAGGCGTGCCGCCGGGCCGTTCGCAACGGATTAACAGACGCCAAGGGCGCCGCCGTACAATTCGAGGGTAAAATTTACCACCGGGGCAGCGCCATCACGGGCGAAATTTGCCGGTGAACAGTCAAGCAGAACGCGCTCCAGCGCCTGCTGCTGGGCGATCTGCTGTTTCGCGCGGAGATCTCCATCGGTCGGCATGGCCCGCAGTTTCGCCCGACCCCGCCCCGCCATGTCCAACGCGAGTGTGTTTTAAAACACATTAGCCGCGGCGACGATGGTACCGGTCGTGGATCGGTTGAGACGCGGCGACTGCCGGTGGTAGGGTTTTGCAATGATGCTGCGCGCTGGGTCGCTATCTTTTGTGTGTTTTTACGCAATTCTCGGTGCCACCCTGGGTTTCGGTGGCGCGTTGTTGCTGTCTAACGCCGGTCTGTTGGCCGGTCTTCTCTCGCAGCTCGAACACGGTCTAACGGACATGCCGCCATGGGTGTAAGGGCCGTTGTCGCCATGGCAATCATCTTACGGCTGATCTTCTTTTTAGCGAGCCAGCCGTGGGATCACGCCGCGGAAACAGACCGCGTCTTGCAGTCGGACGCGTTGGGGCACCATCGCCTCGCCCTATCGATTCTGAACGGTGAATTTAGCCAACATGGCGCGCCGGAAGCTCTAAGAACCCCACTCTATCCAGCGTTCATCGCGGCGGTATATTCGGTTTTCGGTGTCCGCCCGTGGGTCGTGATGCTGTTTCAAATCCTCCTGGACGCGATCACGACTTGGCTGATATGTCGCACATTCCTCCATTGGATTCCTGGGGCATTTCTGGCAGCAAACCCGATATCAATATTCTTTTGCAGCGCCCTATACAGCGAACAGTTATTGATGTTCTTTCTCGCTGCCGCGCTGTTCGCCATCAAACATCAGAGGCCCGCCACATGTGGCTTGCTCGTCGGCCTCGCGGCCTTGACCAAACCCATCGCGCTCTATTTGCCGATCGTTCTTGTTGGCTGGTTGGTTTATCGATACCGGCGTGCCGTGCCGGCCCTTGTTATGGTGGCCATCTTCACCGTGACGATTTCGCCCTGGCTCGCACGTAACTATGTCACGTTCGGGCATGTCGGCTTATCGACATCAGGCGGGTATAACATGCTCATGCTATATAGCGCTCGGATAGTTGCCAGCCGGGACGGCACCGATTTCCGTAAAACGCAGATGTCTCTGCAGGGCACCGTGGCACACGATCCAAACCCATTCGTGACGACAGCCAGGATGAAGACGCAGGCTTTCCAGATCTTCGCGGAGGACCCCGCTTTGTTTCTGAAAACCTACGCTGTCGGTATCGTTCGAATGTTCGTTAATCTGAATACTCGCGGCGTCGCGCGCGCCCTTGGGACTGAGACAAAAGAACTCGTGATCACGAAGCACGAAAGTGCGAGCGCCCATATTGATGCGTTCAGGGCTACGCGGGGCAGCGTGCACATCGCCATAGGAGCAGTCACGGCATTCTATTTGCTTATGCTGTACGGAGCGACGGCTTGGGGCTTTGCCGCCTGGTGCCGAGCACCAGATCGAATGGGCTGGCTGTGCCTCGGCGGAGCGCTCCTGTTTATCGCGTTGGCGGGCTCCGCCGGGTTGGCGCGGTTCCTGCTCCCGGCGATGTTATTCTTTCTGTATTTTACGCGGCTTCCAACATCGAATTCGAATCGAATACACAGCCCGGCCTGACGTTCGCTTGCCACTCGGCAAAGGTCCCGAACTGACCGGACCGCTTTCGTGGCGCGCCTTAATTTTGCTTCCACTGTATTCACGGCGCAACCAGCACCGCCCGCAATCCATAGATGTTCCCGGTGTCCGAACGGGCTTGATAGGCGGGCAAGTCCGAAAGCGCCGCGCCCGTGAGATCGAATCCCTTGTATCCAATCGCACCGACATACTCCGTGTCCTGATCGTCCATGTACCAGCCGCCGGTGAGCCTGTCGTTCCGGTCCGGACCGCCGACCGCCGCGCCTGTGACGCCTCGTATCCAAAGCGCCGTGCCGTTGCTGTTGCCGAAACGGTTTTTGCGTGTCGCGGATTCCCGCAAGATGACGTTGTATCCCAATCCTCGCGACCCGTTCGCGCCGTTCGTGGCGCCGGTGCCGGTGTCGTCCTGGTTGACGATGGAAACGCCGGTAGCGATATCTTGAGCGGTCGCGATTTGGTTCGTTGGGTGGCAGTAATGCAGCGTGACGGTCGGGTTCGTGCCCTCGATTTTGACGATGCGGCCTATCTTGGTTCCCGGCGCCGCGGCGTCTTCGATGAAGTCGTCGAGGTTCCAGTTTCCCGCCGACCCCGACAAAACGATCCACTTGTGCGCAATGTTTTTGCCTACGTCGAGTTGGGCGATCGCGGCCAGGTCGCAATGATTGCCCTCTATGACGACCGGGTCCGGGATAATGGTGCGGAGGCAATAGTTCAAGGCGTTTGCCGGGATCTGGTCGTATCCGTTGACCGTGTTGTCCCGGATGATGATATTCGTCGCCGGGTAGACGAGGTTATTGTCTGCGTTGACGGAAATACCGACCTTTCCGCTTGTCCCCGAAGTGTTGAACGCTGAATTCTCGGCGACATCGTTGTCGTGGATCAGGATATCCTTGACCGGCCGGTTGATCGTATTCATCGTCGGGTCGATCCAGTTGCGGAAATAGCAAACAATGTGTCCGCCGCAACGGCGCGTCTTGAGATACCCGATATCCATGCCGTCAATCATTTGGGGGCCAGCAGCGTGACCGTCGCTATTCGCTTCATTCGGCTTTGCGCCACCGATATCGAATATGTTCTCTCTGCCGTCTCTGGCTTTAGGATCGGCCTGTACGGTGAGGTTCTCGAACTTGCCGGATTCTAAATTCCCGTCCTGCGAAATGATATAAATCCCGTTCTCGCCACGAGATATTTGATCCACGTAAATCTCGATATTAGAAACCTCTTTTGTGATACCTGCTCCCTGAACGATTAGTGAAAATAACGGATTGTCCGTAGCGGCGTATTTCAAATTCAACATATTGAATCGGATGTTTGTCATCACCGCGATGCCGGCGCCGCCAGAAGGTATCAACTCCAAGTGGGCAAGCCGTGCCTTTAACCCATGAAACTCTATATTTTCCTTGATGATTTCCGCGGCTATCTGATGCCGGAAATTTAATTTAAAACCAAATTCGCCTAACCCTGCCACGCGGCCTGTCGGATCGCTGCCATCGGGCATATGCGCCCACCAGCCGCCCAAACCGCCGTCCAGCGTGTCGTCAAAGAAGAACGTTCCCGGCGTAGCCTTGCAATCCGCTACGTCGGTTGCTTCCTCCAATTCACCCGCAAACTCGAATGTCTCCATATCGGGATCGTAGAGCTTGTTCTTGTGCTTGTTAGACGTTCCGTGACTGCCGCTTCCTTCGATTATCGAGTACGCATTCGTGACAGAGTCTTTTACCCATGAATGCTCATGCTGCAAGATAAGCCCCTGGCACAATGCAGCAGGCTTAAGCCAATGATCGAAATGATGATCCAGCCTGTCTGTCGGCGACGCACCGCTAAGCAATTTTATGCTGGCAAAACCGGCAATCGTCCGGCCCCCGACATTGCCCGGCCAAACAGGAACAAAAAATCCGTGGTAAAACGCGCGGCCGTTGTTGGCCGGCGGAAGTATGACCGAACCACCGGGGCCGTTATCCGTTGGCACACCGATGATGCGGTCACCGTATGTCCTGCCGTCGCCGGAAGAGTCGGGCAATGTCTTTGCGGACCACACCCAACTGCCATTCGGTTCGTCCGGCGCTTCGTAATGAACGTTCGCCAGCGCTTCCCCGACGATGCTGAACGCTTCCAACTCCTTTTCTACATGTGTCGGATATTCATCCTTGAATATTCCGACACCGTAATTCGATCTCGCAAGTGCCGCTAGCGCGCCGGTGCGCTCCGCATCCGTGATGTTGGCTTTGACCAGCAGAATCGTCGCGTTATATGAAGCGGTTCGGATGCTTTGAACCACCGTCTCGCTGTATTTCGCGGCGGGCGCCGTGTGAAGGGCAACCAAAAGCGGCGTGATCGTATCCGCGCCCGCGCTGTCGTCCTTGAGAACAAACCACTGGCTCATAACGCCGGACCAGTCATGTCGGTAAGCCCTGCCGTCGCCGACGTCCAATCGTTGGCATCGCCGCCATTCTGATGAGCTGTAGCCACGGACTTGTTAAAGACAAAATCCGCGTTACCTAAACCATCGATATTGCCATTGTCAGGCAGGATGATCGCGCCCCCAGTTGGTTTTCGAACCAATTCCAGGTTAGCGGCAACGCCCCAATCGATCTTGCGAGGCCATATTGCAAGCTGCGAAATCCCGCCGAGCCACGAGCCGTTGCCGTTTTGCTGCGCACCAATGCTCACACCGTTGTCAGTGAAATCAATGATGCCGTCCAAGACGAAAGTGCCGGGCGAGCCTCCAGGGGATACGCCATCAAATAATACTAAAAAATCATTGAGAATTGCCGAATTTAAGTAACCGCAAATATGCCTCCACGCCGCATCGCCTGGGAAGG
>CAYYBI010000065.1:0-28011 GCA_964469835.1 uncultured Rhodospirillaceae bacterium | reverse complement strand
TTGTGATCGTAGCCGGCCGATCCGCCCGACGCGAAAGCGTCGTCGAGCCAGAAACCACGGGCGCGCGCGACCTCGTTGGCGTAGTCGGAGAACGTCGCCGTGCCCTTGTCCGCGGCCACGACGAGATAGGCATCGTCCTCGTCCTTGCGCAGCAGATCCTTCGGCGGGATCACCTCGTCGCCGGACAGATTGTCGGTCACTTCGAGCATCGCGCTGACGAAGGTCTTGTAGACGGCGATGCCTTCTTCCATGAAGGCGTCGCGGTCCGATGGCGGCGGCGCCTTTTTGAGGACGAAACCGCCCTTCGAGCCGACCGGAACGATGACCGCGTTCTTAACCTGCTGCGCCTTGACCAGGCCGAGCACTTCCGTCCGGAAGTCCTCGCGCCGATCCGACCAACGCAGGCCGCCGCGGGCAACAAATCCGAACCGCAGATGCACCCCCTCGAAGCGCGAGCTGTAGACGAAGATTTCGCGCAAGGGCCGCGGCAGCGGCAGCTCGTCGATGTTGCGGCTGTCGAATTTGAAGGTGAGGTAAGGCTTCGGCGCCCCATCCTCGTCATGTTGGTAGAAATTGGTCCGCAGCGTCACCATCACCATGTTCAGGTAGCGGCGAATGATGCGGTCTTCGTCTAGATTGCTGACCGCCTCGAGCCCTTCGCTGATGTCATCCGCAATTTGAATCTCCTCGACCTGGCGCTTGCCCTTGAAGGCCGGATCGAAACGGGTGTGGAACAACTTGACAATGAGGCCCGCGAGCGCACCGTTTCTGGCCAGCGTCTCTTCCATGTATTCCTGGCTGAACGGAATGCCGGCCTGGCGAAGATATTTGCAATAGGCGCGCAAAATCACCACGTCGCGCCAATGCAATCCGGCGCCGAGCACCAGCCGGTTAAAGCCGTCATTCTCCATGTCGCCGCGCCAGATACGCTCGAAACTTTCGTGGAACTCGTCGCGCACGGCATCGAGATCGACCGCGGCGCCGTCGCTCGTCACCAACCCGAAATTGTGAATGCGCACCACGGCATTGGCGCCCGCGGGCGTGACCTCGAAGGGAATTTCGCTCATGACCTTGAGGCCCATATTTTCCAATACAGGCAGGACGTCGGACAGCGCCAGCGCCTCGCCAACATTGTAAACCTTGAAGCGCAGCGTCGGCTTTTCCGCCGCGTCGCCGTGGTACAGGTTCATGGCGAGCGCGCCATGCGTCAGCGCCGTCTCGATCTGCACGGCATCGACGACCGCCGCCTGCGCGGTCGACCGTTCGGAATAGGCGGTGGGGAAAGCGCCGGCATAGCGCCGGAATATGCGATTGCCGGCTTCCTCGCCATGGCTCGCCGCAAGCGCCTCCTGCAACCGGTCGGCCCAGGTGCGCCCCGCGTCCATCAGGAGCGCTTCGATCTTGCGGATGTCGTAGTCGGGTATCGCCCCCGGCCTGGTGGCAATGGTGAAATGCAGCCGGCCAAGCGGATCATCGCCGAACTGGGCATTGTGCTGTGCAATGATGCCGTTGAATTCGGCCGCGAGAATCGATTCGAAGCCGCGCCGCAGGGCCGGATTGTAGCGCTCGCGCGGCACATAGACGAACGCGGAAACGAACCGTTCGAACGGATCGCGGCGCACGAACAAGGCGATGCGCTGGCGTTCCTGCAAATTGACGACACCGACGGCGATTTCTTGCAGGGTATTGAGGTCGATCTGCAGCAATTCGTCGCGCGGAAAGTTTTCAAGCACATGCAGCAGCGCCTTGCCGCTGTGGCTGCGCGGATCGAAATCCGAGCGCGCCAGGACATCGTCGACCTTGCGCCGCAGCACCGGGATGCGCCGCGCACTCATGCTGTATGCGGCCGAGGTAAACAACCCGACGAAGATCGATTCACCGACGACTTGGCCGTCCTTGTTGAATTTCTTGATCGCGATGGCGTCGAGCGGCGCCGGCCTGTGCACCGTCGAGCGCAGGCTCGATTTGGTGATCAGCAGCGGTTGCGGCTTCTGCAGGAAATCCTGCACCTCGGGCGGCATCTTGCCCATCTGGCGCAAGCCCGAGAAGACTTCGACGGAATCGTCGCGGAGAATACCGAGACCGGATTTCGACGCAACGGCGACCGTGGTCTTGTCGCCCTGCTGCGCGATGTCGATGTCGCGGCAGCCGATCAGCGTGAAGTGGTTGTCGTGAATCCATTCCAAAAAGGACAGCGCCTCGGCGAGTTCCTCTTCCGGCACCGGCGGCGGCGTCTTCCGCAGCGTCTCCGTTACCTTCAGCACCCGCGCCAACATCGCCCGCCAATCCTGAACCGCCAAGCGCACATCGCCAAGAATGCGGCGGATATTGTCCTCGATTTCGCGCAAAACCTCGGGCGACGTTTGTTCCTCGACCTGGATCTGCATGTAGGATTCGCAAACCGAGTCGCCGTCCTCGCAAATACCGCCGGCGAGCGCGGTCAGCTTTCCCGCGCCGTCGCGGCGCACGCTGAATATCGGATGAACCACTAGGTGAACGGTCAGATTGCTGACGTTGAGCTCCATGGTGACCGAATCGACCAGGAACGGCATGTCGTCGTTCACGATCTCGATAATGGTGTGCGCCGCGCTCCAGCCATGCTTCTTGGGCTGTGGATTGTACGCGCGCACAATCGCTTCATTTGGCTTGCGTTTGGCGCCGAATTGCATCAGCGACAGCGCCCCCCCATAGAGGTCTTTCGGGGCGGTCCCGATGATATCGTCTTCAAGAACATCGGCGTAGAATTCGCGGATGAAGAGTTCGGCCTGCGCCGCCTTCCGACCCGTTAGCTGCTTTTTCGCAAGCGCCACGATCTTTTCGATATGCTTATTTTTTAGCGCGTCCACCCGAGAGGCCATGCCAGTAGCTCCGACAAATGATTATGAAGTTGCCGCGTAATGTTGGGGTGAGGAACCGTGTTCCGTATGCTTCTCTATCATTTCACTATGGTTTATGCGCATTAATTTTCCATTACTGATTGGTACGCAAAAGACACCGAAATATTTCGGCTCGTGACGGCAATCGCTTAAGCACGGCAACCTCTTGCGTCGTCCTCCGCCGCATCGGCAGCGCCCGCTGCTGCAACCGGGCGTTGCCCGCAAGCTATTGCAACAAATCTTTTCGCCGATCGCCTCAGGCCGCGATAGTACGGATCTCCGGCGGCAGGATCAGCTTTGCATCGCACGCGGCCCGGACATCGTCCACGCTCAGCCCAGGCGCAACTTCCTCAAGTACGAACCCATCGGGCGTCACCGAGAGGACAGCCATGTCGGTGTAGACACGGGTGACCACGCCGAGCGCGGTCGGCGGATAGGTCAGCCGGTCGACAATCTTGGGCGTCCCGTCCTTCGATACATGAGTCATGATGGCAAATACCTGCTTGGCGCCAACCGCGATATCCATCGCGCCGCCAATATTGCCGGAGCTGGCGCCGGGCACTTTCCAATTGGCCAGATCGCCGTTCGACGCCACCTGGTAGGCACCGAGCACCGCGCAATCGAGCCGGCCGCCGCGCGCCAGCGAAAACGAGTCCGCATGATGAACATAGGCGCCGCCGGGAACCAGCGTCACCGGGCCCTTGCCCGCGCTCATCAGGTCGCGGTCGATGTCCTCTTCGCGTTCCGGCGGCGGCCCCATGCCGATGATGCCGTTTTCGCTGTGCAGGATCACATCCCGTTCCTTCGGCACATAGGCGACGGCCTGAGTCGGAATGCCGATGCCGATATTGACCACCCAATCGGCCTCGAGATCCTGCGCCAGCCGTTTGGCCATCTGGTCGCGGCTGAGCAACGGTTTGTCGGGAGCCATCACTTTTACGGTCATCGCTTCATCCACCGGTTACATAAAAACAATCGACATAGACGCTGGGCGTGACGATGGCTTCCGGGTCCAGCGCGTCCATCGGAACCTCTTCATCCACTTCGGCAACGGTAAAATCGGCGGCCATCGCCATCACCGGATTGAAGTTCCGGGCCGCCTTGCGATAGATCAGGTTGCCGCGCGGATCCACCCTGTAGGCCTTGATCAGCGCGAAGTCGGCGCGCAGCGGCTTCTCCAGGATGTATTTCTTACCGTCGACGTCGAACTCCGGCTTGCCCTCGGCGATTTCGGTGCCGACGCCGGTCGGCGTCAGGAAGCCGCCGAGCCCGGCGCCCGCGTTGCGCATGCGCTCGGCCATGGTTCCTTGCGGCACCACTTCCAGATCGACCTTGCCGGCGGCGTACATCTCCTTGAAGACATGCGATTCGCTGGCGAAGGGAAAACTGCAGATCATCTTGCCGACGCAGCCTTCTTCGAGCAGCCGGGCGATGCCGGTATGCCCGGTGCCGGCGTTGTTGTTGACGATGGTCAGGCCGCGCAGACCGCTGCCGCAAACCCCTTCGATCAACTGCTCCGGCACACCGCCATACCCGAACCCGCCGATCAGGACGATCGATTCGTCACGCAAATGGGAGATGGCCTCTTCGAGGCTCGCGGCCTTCTTTTTCTTCATCGTGCTCCGGTACTCCGTTTAAGCGCGAGACGCGTGTCCCCGGTCTGAATCGTCAGCGCAGCGATATTCTTGCGCGCCGAGGCCTCCTGAATCAACCGCGCAATCGGCGGCATCGACGCATCGTAGTGCTGGTCGATCGGCGGCGCGGCCAGCATGTCGTCCACATGCTGGCCAAGAAACATATACCGCAGCAACCGTTCCTCGTCCGAGGCGCGCGGATAGGCGCGCCGGATGTCCGCCACCGCGGGGGCCAGCGGAACCGGCGTCATCGGGATCGTGCTCGATCCGTTCTCGACGATCCGGTCCATGATTTCCGGATCGACCGGCGCCAGCAGCGTCCCGAAATATCCGAGCGCATATTGCTTCACCTCGTCCGGCACCACCCGGTAGCGCTCGCCGTTGAGCACGTTGAGTACCGCCTGGGTGACGACGAGTTGGGCAAACGGCGTGACCATGATCGGGTAACCCAGCTCGCGCCGGATTTGCACCGCTTCGCGGACCACCGCATCGTAGCGGTCGAGCAGGCCGCAATCGCGCAGTTGCGATTCCAGATTGGTCAGCATGCCGCCGGGGATCTGGTGGTCGAAGTGATAGGCGTCGTAGGCCATCGGCACGCCGACCGGCTTGTCTTCGCGGGCCGCGACCTGCGCCAGATGATCGCCGAGATCGGCGACCGCGCCGTCATCCACATCGACCGAATAGCCGGCCTGGCGCAGATTGCGCACCATCGTCTGCGTCTCCGGCTGCGACGGCCCGTTGGCGAGCGGCGCGGAGGCCGTCTGCACGATGTCCGCGCCCGCCTTGATGCCTTCCAGATAGACCAGCGGTCCGAGCCCGGTCATGCAATGGGTGTGCAGCTCGAGCGGCAAATCGCCCATCACCGCCTTCAGTTTCGGCACCAACTGGCGCACCCGGTCGGGGGTCAGCAATCCGCCGGAATCCTTCAGCATGACATGGGTGATCCCGGCGCGTTCGATCAATTGCTTGGTCTTTTCCACATAGAGCGCGTCGGTATGCACCGGGCTCTCGCAGAACACCAGCGCGGCGCCCGCATCGGCGCCGGCGGCCTGCGCCACCTTGATGGTGTCGACGATGTTTTCGAGATCGAACAGCGCATCGAACACGCTGATCTTGCGAAGGCCATGCTCGACCAGCAGCCGCACCCAGAGATGCACCACGTCGTCCGGCAGCACCCGGAAAGTGACCAGGCTCTTGCTGCGCAAGCCGCCCTTGAGCGGCGTGTTACGAATGCGCCGCCGCATCAACCTGAGCCGCTCCCAGGGGTTCTCCTTCAGATAGCGGATGCACACGTCGAACTGGATCGAGCCCATCATGTCGATGGCGTGGTAGCCGGCCTCGTCCATTCGCTCGGCAATCGGCAGCATCGCCTCGGTCCGCATGCGGGTCGCCCACAGGCATTGCTGCCCGTCGCGCAGCGCGGTCTCGATAACGCCGATGGCGCGGCCGTCGCTCATGCCGCCGGGTCTTCCCTGCCGCCGGTATCGGTCGCCGAGTCGATGATCCGGATCGCGCCGTCGGGCTCCTTTACCGCATGCAGCCGAACCTCGGCGCAGTGAACGGTGATGTCGTCGAACTGGGACGCCTCGAAAGCATCGAGAATTTCGCGCAAGCGCGGGTCGGATTCGGGCTTGGTCTCGGGCATGAATGATTTCCAGCGCAATGGAGCCGTCGCATTATCTATCCCGCGCGCGGGCGGCCCGGCAAGGGCGCTTGCACCGCCAGGGCCGAGGCGCGATCATACGGCGAGGCGGCATGGGAGGATCGAATGATGGATGACGGCATTTTTCGCGGCTATTCGGCCGAAGATCTGGAAGCGCAGTTCAACCCGCGGGCAACCGTGGCGAACCACGAGGAGGTCGTGGCGCGCGGCGAAGAGATGAGCGCGGCCTATCGCGCCGCCGCCGGCAACGTCACTTACACCGTCGCCTACGGCCCGCACGAGATGGAGACGATGGACATCTTCCGCCCCGCCGACCCGGCGGGCGCGCCGGTGCATGTCTACATCCACGGCGGTTTCTGGCGCTCGCGGGTGAAGGAGAATTTCAGCTATGTCGCCGGCCCGCTGGTCGATGCCGGTGCAATCGTCGCGGTCGTCAATTACGCACTCTGTCCCGCCGTGACGGTGGAGGAAATCGTCGAACAGATGCGCCGCTGCTGCGCCTTCCTATGGCGCAACCCGGAGGCCCATGGTGGCGATCCGGCGAAGCTCCACATCTCGGGCCATTCCGCTGGCGGCCATCTGGCGGCGATGCTGATGGCGACCGACTGGCCCGCCATCGACGCCGACCTGCCGCGCGACCTGGTCAAGAGCGCGGCGCTGCTGAGCGGCGTCTACGATATCGAACCGGTGATGAACATTTCGGTGCAGGAAGAAGTCCGCCTGACGCCGGAAATGGCGCGCGCCAACAGCCCGCTGTTCCTGAAACCCGCCACCGATGCGCCGATCGCGATCACCGTCGGCGGCGACGAGAGCGACGAATTCCGCCGCCAGTCGAAGGCGCTGGCCGACGCATGGAAGGACGATGCGCCGATCGACCATTTCGAGATGCCCGGCCTTAACCACTTCACCATCCTGACCGAAACTGCGGGCCGAGATAACCAATTGACCGAAGCTCGGCTCCGGCTGATGGGGCTGGCCTGACGGCCGGGGCCGCTCACGCCGAGCGGAATACTCGCCAACCCGTCATCCCGGAAGACGCCTAGCGTCTAACCGGGATCCATCGTTGACGCTGGGCGCGACCACACGAATATGGACCCCGGATCGGCACGGCTTTGCCGCTTGTCCGGGGTGACAACCGAAGAACCACTATTGAGATTAACTTGGCGGGCCGATTTGGGCCTGAGCCCCGTGTTGTGCTTTAATGTCGGCAGCCCCTGCGGAGCGGTGCCGTCCGGCAGAATTCCAAAACACGGCATTTCATGCGACGCGAAAACAGGCACGGGAGAATACGCCATGGCGGCGCGGCAGCCGGTCAATACACTCGACTCCTTCGAGGCGGTGCCCACGGGCAAGGCGCTCGGCGCCGAGATCCGCGGCGTCGATTTCGCGCAACCGGTGCCGGACGACGTCAAGGGTGCGCTACGCCAGGCCTGGGGCGATCACCTGATCCTGGTTTTCCGCGGCCAGAAGATCACCGATCCGCAGCTCATCGAGGCGTCGAAGATATTCGGCGGCGTCCAGGTCGGCGGCGCGCGCGCTTATTACCTGCGCGGCGGCAAGGAGAAGAACCGCCATCAGCTCTCGGACTATCCCGAGATCACGCCGATTAACAATCTCGACGAGAACGGCAATCCGGCAAAGGCGAATGCGAGCCTCGGCAGCCACGAGGTGGTGTGGCACAGCGACAATTCCTACGTCGAAATCCCGCCCGCCGGCAGCATGCTCTACGCGCTCGAACTGCCGGTGAACGGCGGCGGCGACACCTATTTCAACAATCAGTATCTGGCCTACGAAACCCTGCCCGACGATCTGAAGACGGCGATCGAGGGCAAATACCAGCGCCACGATTCGAGCCGCAATAGCGCCGGCGTCCTGCGCCCTTCCGCCAAGCTGCCGACCGCGCTGGAAGAAGTCGAAGGACCGGTTCATCCGCTGGTCCGCATCCACCCCGTCACCGGCAAGCGCGCGCTCTATCTCGGCCGCCGCCGGGTCTGGCCGTCCAACCACATTCTGGGGCTGTCCAACGAGGAGAGCGAGGCCTTGCTCGACCGGCTGTGGGCGCATGCGACGCAGGAACAGTTCGCCATGGAGCACATCTGGACGCTGGGCGACCTAGTGCTCTGGGACAACCGGTGCGCCATGCATTACCGGACCGAGATCGACGCGACGCAGCGCCGCGTCATGCATCGGACGCAGATTACCGGCGAGAAAGTGATCGCCGCCTGGGAGGCGGCCGCCGAATAGGAGAACGCGATGGGTGGAAACCAGCCGGAGCCCCTTGAAATCGTGCCGACGGGCGCCGCCCTCGGCGCCGAGGTGCGGGGCGTCGATCTCTCCGCACCCCTTCCGGACGACACCGTTGTCCAAATCGCCGAGGCCTGGGCCGACCACCTCGTGCTGCTGTTCCGCGGCCAGCAACTCACCGACGACAATATCCTGGAATTCTCCAATCATTTCGGCGGCCAGCAGGCGGCCGGCATCCGGCAGCGCTACCTCAGCGCGGGATACAAGCCCGGCGATCACCAGTTGCAGAAAGACGCCCGCATCAACTACGTCAGCAATCTCGACAAGGACGGCAAGCCGGCGCTGGTCAATTCCGGCATCGGCAGCTTCGAGATCCGCTGGCACACGGACAATTCCTACACCGAGGTTCCACCGAACGGCACGCTGCTTTGGGCCGAGAAAATCCCCGACGACAATTCCGGCCAGACGCTATTCTGCAATCAGTACCTGGCCTATGACGAATTGCCGGACGACCTCAAAGCGGCGATCGACGGCAAGCATCAGATGCATGACAGCACGCGCAACACGGCGAACCGCCTGGCGCCGAACGCCACCATGCCGAAGTCGCGGGAGGATATCGACGGGCCGGTGCATCCGATGGTGCGGATTCACCCGGTTACCGGCCGGAAGGCGCTCTATCTGGGGCGGCGCTGGAGCTATCCTTCCACCTATATCGTCGAGATGCCGACCGACGAGGGCGAGATGCTGATGGACCGGCTGTGGGCGCACGCCACCCAGGAAAAATACGTCTGGACCCATAGCTGGCGGCCTGGCGACCTGCTGATGTGGGACAATCGCTGCGTCATGCATCGCCGGACCGCCATCAATCCGACCCAGCCCCGGGTCATGCACCGCACGCTGATCAAGGGCGACCCCGTCATCTCGGCCTGGGGCGAAGACAGCCCGACCGCCGTCGCACGATAGGAGACATCCATGACCGAAAATTCGCTCGACGCCATCGAAGTCATCCCCTCCGGCAAGGCGCTCGGCGCCGAAGTCCGCGGGCTCGACCTCGCCCAGGACGTGACGCCGGAAATTATCGACCGGCTCAAGGAAATCTGGGCGGAGCACATGGTGCTGCTGCTGCGCGGCCAGTTTCTGGAAAAGCAGAGGATGGTCGATCTGGCCGAAATGATCGGCGGGCTGATGGTGCCGGGCTCGACCGGCTTCTACATGCAAAGCGGGTTCAAGCCGGGCTCGCACCGGGTTTCGGAAGTCCGGGGGATCACGCTGATTTCCAATCTGGACAAGGACGGCAAGCCGCAGAAATTCACCGAAGGTTCCGGCAGCCAGGAACTCGCCTGGCACACCGACAATTCCTACATGGAAGCGCCGCCGATGGGCAGCATGCTGAACGCGGTGCAGGTCCCGGTGAACGGCGGCGGCGACACCAGTTTCTGCAATCAGGTCCTTGCCTATGAAACCCTGCCCGACGATTTGAAGCAGGCGATCGAAGGCAAACATATCCGCCACGACCGCAGCCGCAACACATCCGGCAAGGTACGCGTCAGCTTCGAGAAACCGAAGACCCGCGACGAGGTGCCGGGACCGGTCCACCCGATGGTGCGGATTCACCCGACGACGGGCAAGCGCGCGCTCTATCTCGGCCGCCGCTGGGATTTTCCGTCGAGCTACATCATGGAATTGTCGGATGAGGAGAGCGAAGACCTGCTCGACCGGCTGTGGGCGCACGCCACCCAGGAAAAATTCGTCTGGACGCAGGACGACTGGCAGGTCGGCGACCTGATCATGTGGGACAACCAGGCGGTCATGCACCGCCGCACCGCGGTCGACCCGGCGCAGGCAAGGCTGCTGCACCGGACGCTGGTTCAGGGCGAGCTCTTCATTTCGGCGTGGCAAGCGGACGCAGCAGCGGAATAAGGAGACGCAACCGATGGCGAACACACTGGACAGTATTGAAGTCATTCCCACCGGCAAGGCGCTGGGGGCCGAAATTCGCGGTGTCGATTTCGCCAAGCCCGTGCCGGCGGAGGTCGCTGACAGGATCAAGGATCTTTGGGCAGAGCATATGGTGCTGCTGCTGCGCGGCCAAGTGGTCGAGAACACCCGCCTGCTCGAAGTCGCCGACATGCTGGGCGGGCGGCAGGAAACCGGCTCGCGCGCCATGCTGTTGAAGGCCGGAATGACGCCGGGATCGGCGCGCATCTCGGACGTCGAAGGGGTCAGCCTGATCTCCAATCTGGGCGAGGACGGCAAGCCCAGAAAGCACACGCGCGGATCGGGCAGCCTGGAGATCGGCTGGCACACGGACAATTCCTATATTGCGACGCCGCCGATGGGCAGCATCCTCAACGCCATCCAGGTGCCGGTCGACGGCGGCGGCCATACCGCATTCTGCAACATGGTGATGGCCTACGAGACCCTGCCGGACGACCTCAAGACGGCCATCGACGGCAAGCATATGTGCCACGACAACAGCCGCAACACGGTCGGCAAGGTGCGCGACATCTTCAAGGAGCCGAGCTGCCGCGAGGAGGTCGAGGGGCCGGTGCACCCCCTGGTACGCATACACCCCGTTACCGGCAAGCGGGCGCTCTATCTCAGCCGTCGCCACGGGGAATATTCCGCCTATATCGTCGAGCTGTCCGATGCGGAAAGCGACGAAATCCAGGAGCGTTTGTGGGCGCACGCGGCGCAGGAAAAATTCACCTGGACGCACACGGATTGGCAGCCGGGCGACATGGTCATGTGGGACAACCAACAGGTCCTGCACCGGCGCTCGGCGATCGACCCGACACAGGCCCGCCTGCTGCAACGCACCCTGGTCAAGGCCGATCGCTTCATCTCGGCCTGGGACGAAGCCGCCGCCGCGGAGTAGCACACGGCGCGTCAGGCCTCGCGGCGCAGCAATCCGCGCAGGCGTATGGCTATCAGCGTATAGATTGCGAGCCCCTGGACCAGGGGTGGCGCGATCGTGGCGAAGGGGTTGTCCAAACCCATCGGAATGACAAAGGCGAGCGGCCAGGAAACGTCGAGGCTGGATAATATGCCGCCGCCCACCCCATACAGGACCGTCAAATAAATCATGCCAATGGCGTCCGGTCGCCGCACGCCGGTTGCCAGGTTCAGGAATAAGAGGATTCCGATATCGCGCAGCATGAAGAGAATCGCGGCTACGATGAAGGAGCCGCTGGACGTGACCCAGTATCGCAGGTCCGCCGAGTTCCGGGTTCCGATCGAACCGTATGGCGTTATACCCGCCAGCACGATGCCCGCCGCAACCGAGAGACAGAGACAGACCAGCCAGGAGGGCGTCAGCCGCGCTACCGCCGCCCATTGGCGCCTGGCGAGCGCTTCGATCCACGCTTTCGCCGCGACAATGTTCTTATTTTCTAACAGAAATGCGAGATAGGTCGCGGTCGAAAATACGGCGAAAAAAATTCCCAGGAGGTCGATCGGCGCTGCCCAGCCCCCGCCGACATCGCCGTAGCCGCTCAGAAATGCCACCATGAAAAGCGAGAACGCCGCCCATCCCCAGGGGCGCAGCCGGTATTGCAGTTCGGCACCCATGAGTCGGTGCACCGCAAGCATCGCCCAGCCGAAAAACAGTAGCAGTGTTATCGCCATAACTGCGTATGCGTTGGCCCCGACGCCGTGCCAGATCTGCAACGGGATCGGTCGCACCACACCCCCCAGCAGCATATCGGCAAACTGTTCCTCCTGGCTCGCAATCGCGAAAACACCCAGGCCGATAAGATGACACAGCGTGACCGACACCCGACGTGTGCCGGACAGTTTCCGCAAAAACGCGAGCGATGCGGCAAGCGCAGTCGCGTGCATCAACAACGCCAGCAGAACGAATCCAAGGCAATACTTTCCGATGGCGGCGAGGCTGACCTGCCCGAACCAATCGGCGGCATAGACGGCCAGACAGATCAGGCCGCCATACCATGCGAATATGGTCGAACCGAACAGCTTGCCCCAGGCCATGGTCCAGGCGCCGAGCGCCGACAGGCGCTGGCTGTCCCAGGTGCCGCCCGTGACTTCTTCGGTGACGGCCGCCGCCGCCGTGCGCGTCCCCCAAAAACAGACAATCACCGTGAAACCGATGGACGCCGGCATCGCCAAACCAGCGCCGGAAATTTCGGCCAGGGCGAAGGCCGCGCCGAGCACGACAGGCATTGCAACCAGTTTATGCGGCGACAATTCGGTCCACAGATAGCGGCGGAACTCCGGATTCAGCATGGCGCGTCTTCCGCCGCCGCGAGTCGGGCGAGATAGAGATCCTGCAACCGGCCGCGCGCCGGCGCGAATGCGCAGACCGGCAGGCCGGCATCGATCAACATTTTCAGCACCACCTGTTGCGCCGCGGCATCGTCGGCGAACGCGAACCGTGCCGTCGCGCCGTCGATAGAGATGTCATCGGCCCCAGCCGTTCTAAGCAAATTCCCCAACCGGTCATCGGGCGCGCTCAGCGCTACAATCAACATCGTCTTTCCATCGCCATCGGACGAGATCGCTCGGTGCTCGATGATGCGGCCGCCATCGACCATCAGGATATGGGTCGAATAGTCCTCGAGCTCGGCCAGTATGTGGGACGAAACAATGATCGTCGCGCCTTCGTCGCGCAGATCGCACAACAGCCGCGACAAATCGTTGCGCGCCGCCGGGTCGAGACCCGATGCGGGCTCGTCCAGCAACAGCACGGCGGGACGATGGACAATCGCCTGGGCGAGCGCGAGCCGCTGCCGGTAGCCGCGCGACAGCTCGCCCGCTTTTTGCTCCAGCCGTTCGACCAGACCGGCGCGCGCCGCGGCGGTTTGCACGGCGGATTCCTGACCGACCGATGGAATCGCGTGCGCCGCGGCGTGATGGCGCAGGCACTGCCGCACGGTAAGCGATTCGTACAGGCCAAAAAAATCCGCCATATGACCCATCGCACGATGCGCGATACGCGGCTCCTCGTGCACATCGACGCCATCCACCACCACCCGCCCTGCAAGTGGCGTCATCAATGCGGCGATGCATTTGATGAAGGTGGACTTGCCCGCCCCGTTCGGCCCGACAAGCGCGGTAATGCTCCGCCGGGTTACTTCGGCGGATACGCCGTCGAGGGCGCGCAGGCCTGGGTATTCGAAGGTCAGCCCTTCGACTCGAATGATCGAGTCGCCCGCCATCCCATCGTCCATCGATTACCGCCCTTCAACCAACCGCACTTCAGCGGGACCGGATCCGTCCTACTGCATGTACGCGCCGCCATTGACGAGATAGCACTGGCCGGTGACATAGCCGCCGTTTTCGCTCGCCAAGTATATGGCGAGGCCGGCGACCTCGTCCGGTTGGCCGGACCTGCGGATCGGCTGTTGATCGAAGACGCCCTTCTTGACCTGAAAGGCGTCGCGCTCGACGTCGATATGGCCGGGGCCGATGCAGTTCGCCGTGATGTTGTGCTCGCCATACTGCTTGGCGAGCCCGCGGGTGAAGCCGACGATGCCGAGCTTGACCATGGACTTGCCGGGGAATGAGCCGAGATAGGGCGCGATGCCGGAGAAATTGACGATGCGGCCCCAGCCGCGCTCGACCATGTGCGGCACCGCGTTCTTGCAGACATAGTACGGGCCGTTCAGGTTGACCTCGATGTTGCGCATCCAGGCGTCTTCCGGCTCTTCCAGCAAGTCGCCCTCGGAGCGGTAGACCGCGTTGTTCACCACCACGTCGAGCGAGCCGAACGTATCGTGCGCCTTGGCGACGAAACCCGCGACGGCGTCCGCATCGGTGACGTCGCATTGCATCGTCATCACTTTGGCCCCCGCCGCCTCCACTTCGCCGGCCGTCGTGTCGAGCCCGGCCATGTTGCTGCTGGTACACAGCGCCAGATTGGCGCCTTCCTCGGCGAACATCACCGCCATGCGCCGGCCGATATTGCGGGCCGCGCCGGTAATCAGCACGGTGCGTCCTTCCAACCCTGTCTTCACGTCCATCCTCCTCGCTCGAGTTTCTTGTTGCAGCGAGCGGATCCTGAGGGGCAACCGCAGTCGCGCCGCCATTGCCGGATCGGGACTTTCCGTCGCCGCAGGAACTGTAGACGAATCCGCCGGACGGGTACATGTCGCGGGCAGCGCTTCTTTACCGCACCGCCACACCGACCGCCGCCGCAAGCGCCAGAATTACCAGCATGGCGGCAAACCACGCCCGCCGCGGCGTGACAAACCCGGCCGCCGCAAGGCGCAGGTATATCAGCGGCAGGACGGGCAGCAGAATGTAGAGTTGGCGCTGCGGATCGCGGTCCATGCCGAACATCAGCACATCCACCAGGAGGAATGCCGCCGCGATCAGCAAGTACCGCCGCAACAGGGCCCGGTGCCGGGTCCGGTCGGAGTCGCCCGCATCCTTGACCCGGCCGAAGGCGCGCGGCCACAGCAGCAGCAGGATCGGCACAAGCGGCACCAGCAAACCCACAAGCGCCCACGCCAAAGCGCTCACCACCGACAACGGCGGCACGACGGCCGGCGCATAGGCCAGCGGCACAATGCGCAGCTTTTCCAAATCGCTTGTCATATCGACAGCCGCCGCCAACCAATAAATCAACGGCGACAACAACAGCAGCGCGAGTAGCACCGCCGGCACGATCCGGCGATGCAGCAACCGGCCGCGCAGCCGCGCATCCATCAGCGCCGCGCAAACGAACGCAATCCAGACGACGTCGTAGGCGTGCTTGCTGTAAAATCCGAACGCACTGACCAGGGCGAACAGCACATAAGATGCCGGCCCGTTGTCGCGGTCGAGCCGCAGCAGGGCGGCGAGCATCATCGGAATGCTGGCGATCAGCATCATCGTGTTGGTGTAGCGAAACAGCGCCTCCCAGCCGACCGCATAGATCGCGAAGGCGGACAGCCCGGCCAACGCCGCCAGCCGGCCGTCGCCGGTCATCGCCCGCACCGTATGGGCGGTGAGCAGGCAGAACAGCCACAGCATGGCGAAGCGCACCAACTCCACCGCAGCGACGGGATGACCCAGAGCGCCGCTGGCAAGCTTGGCGAGCCAGGTGAACAACGGCGGGTTGGCGCCGGCGCCATAGACAAGACGCCACTCCGCCATCAGCTTGAGCTGGTCCTTCAAGTCGTCATTCGGCGGCGAATCGTGAAAAATCACCCGCAATACGCAGAGAATCACGACCAAACCGGTCAAAAACGCCGGAAATCCGCGGCGATCGGTAACGGCGGCATAGAGGGTAGCGGTCAACGGCCGACTCCCATGGACGACTGTCCGCGCCACGCCTGAAGGGTCCGGTCAGTGCATCTTATCACTACCGAACGACTATTTTCAGACCGCCCGAGTGTGCGATTAACCATCCGGCCATCGTCCGGCCGGTCTCGTAAATATATGATGAATATGAAAAAAATAAAATTTATGACCATAACGTCGCAAATTTAGCGGACATTCGTACTTTCGAGATAGACCTTAATCGAACTTTCCGTTCGACAAGAGATGCCTAGGGTAATCCTTATCGGCGAAAGAAAAGCAAAAATTGCGGTTGCCGATGGTAAAACTGGGGAGTTTTGCGATGAGAAAAGGTCTTTCGGTTATCCTATTCGGCGCCTTCACGGTCTGGGGATTCACGATGGCCCCGGCGGATGGGATGAGCGTCGACATCATCCGACCGCTCGAAACCTACCGGGCCGACCTGAAGCGTTGCTACGGCGGAGCGGATACTTTGCGCGCCGCCCAATGCCGCCGCAACACGCACGTCAATTTCGGTTGGGAGGACAGCCTCGTTCGCTCCGCCGCGCTGAGCGCCGATCAAAAATAATCGTGCCCGTCAATTGCCCCGGCGGTGAAGACTGACCCGCTGGTATGCACCCTGAATATTGAGCGGCAACCACTCCTTATACCGACCCCAGGATTTGTATTTTGAAAGCTTGATGCTCTGCTGCATCTGCTCCAGCGACTGACCGGCGCGGGCAGCCGCCAAAACCGCATCGTACAGATCCTCGACATAGCGGCGATGATCGCTGGCATCGGCCTTGGTCCCCACCGGACCGTGCCCCGGCAGAAGAATGTCGAAATCAATCGACTCGACCTCCGCGATCGCATGGATCAGACCAGGCAGATAGGCGTCCGACAAGGTCTTATAGGGCAGCCGTTTCACCGAGATGAAATCGACGGTAAAGACCGCGCGCTCGGCCGGGAAATGCAGCACGATCATATTGTCCGAATGCGACGGTCCGACATAGCGCAGCTCAACCGTCTTGCCGCCGAGTTCGACGGTCATCTCGTCGGCGAACGTCACGTTGGGGATCGCGGTCGGGCGTTTCTCGCCAATGATCGCCCGCTTGGTGTTCTCGTGCGCGATCACGACGGCCGTGTCGGCGAACACTTCGCCGCCGGCAATGTGGTCGACATGGTCATGGCTGTAGATCAGGTATTTGACCTGCTTGCCGAACCGGCTTGAAATCTCCTTCTTGAGCCATCGCGCCGCATCGGCATTGATCGGATCCGTGGCAATCACGCCGTCTTCCGTGACCAGAAAGACCGAATAGTGAAAGTTATTCTGGAACCGGTAGAGGTCGCCCGCGATTTTTGTGATGGCCCGCTTCGGCGCCTGTTGCGCGCCGGCGAAGCCCGCCGTAATGACGATTAGGATGCCGATGGCCCCGGCAAGGAAAGTGCGGCTCTTCTTCATGGTTTGTCCCCGGTCGAATTTTCGAAACCTTGATCAAATCCTACACGCCCCGGGCGGCATCTGTCCGCAAATTTTCGCCGCCACGCCGCCCGCCGGTTGCGTCCGTATCGCCGGGAATGACTATGCTGCGGGTTTCGACTCTTGCCAGGCGTCGAGGGCATCGCGCGCCGCGTTGCGCGCTTCCGCGCCGTCTTCCTGTTTTCCCGGTTGTTTGGCCGTCAATTCGACGACGTAGCCGTTGGGGTCGCGAAAATAGATCGAGTGAATGAACCCATGGTCGGCGATGCCGCGGGTCTCGATGCCTTCCTTCTTGCCGCGCTCGAACATTTCATGCAGCACGTCATTTTCAACTTCCAGCGCGATGTGCAGATCGAAATCGTGCTGTTGCTTGAAATCGAACGGTTTTCCCGGCGCCTCGAAGAACGCAATGAACGACCCGTCGCCCATTTCATAGAAGCTGTGCAGCACGTTGGCGTCGCGGCTGGTCTTGGTCGTGGTGATCTCGAATGCATTCGCCAGCGGCAACTTCAGGAAATCCTCGTAGAATTTCCGCGTCTCCTCCGAATCGCGGCAGCGATAGGCGGCGTGGTGCAATCCCTTCAACATCTGCTTCTCCCGACTATTCGATGTGCAATGAATCGACCCAACCATATGGCCCCCGCCGGCAGTGCTTTAAAGGGAAGCGCCGGCCGGAGCGGCCCGCATCCACCGGGCACTCACGAAATTGTGTTGTTGCGCTCGCGGTCCGGCCGCCGTTGCGCGATCAGATGATTCCCCGCTCGGCCAGCGCCGCGATCTCGTCGTCGGACTTGTTCAGCAGGCCGCGGTAGATTTCGTCATTGTGCTGGCCGATGTTCGGGCCGGCGGAGGCGATCCGGCCCGGCGTGCCCATGAGTTTGGGGACGACGCCCGGCATGACGATCTCGCCTTCGTCTTCATCCAAGACGGTGGCGATGTTTTCCCGCGCCGCGTAATGCGGATCGGACGCGATGTCGGACGCGGTATAGATCCCGCCGAAAGGCACGTTGGCGCCGACCAGCCGGGATTCGATATCGGCGAAATCGCGCGCGCCGATCCACTCGCCCAGCAACTGCTCGAGCTCGTCGGCGCGTTCGATGCGGTCGCGGCTCTTGGCGTAGCGTTCATCGGCGGCCAGCTCGCCCATGTCCATCGCCTCGGCGAGGCGCTGCCAGACCTTGTCGCCGCCGGCGGCGATTTGCACGAACCGGCCGTCCTTGGTCTCGAAGGTGCCGGCCGGCGAGAAGGTCGGATTGCGGTTGCCGATGCGTTCGCGAATTTCCCCGGACCGGGCAAAATTCGTCATCATGCTGGCGGTGATCCGGAAGGTCGGCTCGTACAGTGCGAGGTCGATCATCTGCCCCTCGCCCCCGTCCTGCGTCCCGTGATCCTGTGCATCCCGTTGATAGAGCGCGAACATCGCCGCTAGCGCGCCGAAGGTTCCGGTGTTGTAATCAGCGGTCGGAAAGGCCGGGCGTACCGGATAGCGGTCGGGAAACCCGGTCGGATAAAGATAACCGGAAAACCCCAGCGCGATCCGATCGTAGCCGGCGCGTTTCGAATATGGGCCCGTCTGGCCGTATCCGGACACCCGCACCATGATCATGCGCGGGTTGATCGCGTGCAGCGCGTCCCAGCCGAGGCCCCACCGTTCGAGCGTTCCCGGCGTGAAATTTTCGAACACCACATCCGCATGGCCAACCAATTCGCGAAGGATGCCCTGGCCCGCCTCGGTTCGGAGGTTCAGGGTCACCGACTTCTTGTTGCGCCCCTCGACCAGCCAATTGGTCGACCGTCCGGCCTTGCCGTCCTGCGGTGTGCCGCGCAGCGCATCGCCGCCGCCCGGCTGTTCGACCTTGATGACCTCGGCGCCGAAATCCCCCAGCATCGTCGCGCCGAACGGACCGGCGATGAGCGTGCCGATATCCAGCACGCGCACCCCCACGAGAGGCAAGACCGCGCTCAAGATGCTTTCCCCCGGCAACGCCTGGGATTGGCCCCCGGGTGATGTTCTCGCCAGCCTTCGGACACTTCTGGCATCATTCGGCAGCGTCCACCTTCAAGCCGTCCGCGGCGCGGCGTGCTTTGGCGACTTCCTTCACTTTGTCGAAATCGCGGCGCCGTTGCGCAATTTCCGCCTCGGACAATTGCGCAATATTGCTGAAGTCCAGCTTCCAGTCGGGATTGTCGCTCCAGCGCAGCGGCGACTGCACCGTGGTGCGCGGACCCGGCGCGGTTTCCAAGACCTTGAGCGCAAGCTCGATGGTGAAGGCCTGCGACTCGACGTCGTTGGGCCGGCCGGCCGCATTGCCGAGCGGAAAATCGCTGAACAGGAAGCGCGGAACGCCGGCCTGCTCGACGATGTCCTTGGCGCATCCCATGACAATGGTCGGGATGCCGTTCGCTTCGAGGTGCCGTGCGACCAGACTCACGGTCTGGTGACACACCGGTCAATTGGCGACAATGACCGCGGCGTCACTCCCGTCCTCACGGATCCCGGCGAGAATCTCCACGCAGTCCTGCTCGATCGTCGTTTGCTGGCTGCGGTTTGTCGGCGCGCCATGGAAACGCGGCGCGAGCTCGCCGATCCGGCCCTCCGCAGCCAGCCGCTTCAGCTGCTTGAGCGGAAACCAGGTGTTGACGTCCTCGGCCGTCGTGTGTTTGCGATCGATGCCGATATGGGACACGCGGACATCCGGCTCCCCCTCGATGCTGTCGGAATAGACCCGATAGAATTTCGCCGCCGCGTTGTAGGGCGCGCCGGGGCCTTGGTCGCCCTTATCGGGCTGGTAGGGTGCGGCAGTGGTGACGAGCGAAACCCGGCTCTCCGAGAGCGGCTTCGTCAATGGTGTGAATGGAACCTCGACATACTGCGCCCAACGGTAGGGTTTCCCGTAGCCGAGGGTCTGATAATAGGTCGAGATCCGGTCGATGTACCGGATTGGCATGTCATGCGCGGCGGCAAACTCCAACCCGTCCATTTTCTCGGTCATGTTCTGGTCCTTCAATTGAAGAACCGAGTCGTATCATAATATGGGGGTGATTCCCAAGTTGTCGGTTGGCCGCGGGTGCGCCTACAGTCGCCAATCGGCGCCGGTTCGGACGCCGACCCCCCGGAATATGCCGATTAGAAATCGACCAGGCGGGGCGTTTGCGCGCGATCAGCGGCGAGAGCGCCGATGCCGATTTGGCTTCGGATGAAGCGGATCGTCGCGTCGCGAATTTCACTGTGCCTTTCGACCGATTGCCGGGCGATTTGAGCTGGCGGATAGTCACCTGCGGAATGCTGGTCCTCGTACCATGCCTTTCGGGTCAATGCGGCCATCGTCGGTCCCTCGCTGGATGTCTCTTCCTAAAGAAGTAAACGGACAAACCGGCGGGACGGGGTTAAGCCGGCGTCGGCACGGCCTGTCTTCCTTCCGTGCGGAAGATGTTCGCTGTACGCTATAGATCCCCATCACGACCCAAAAGGTTGCGGTTATGGAAGATGCCGCCATCGCCAACGCTGCGGAAATTCTCGTGAAACATCGACTCTCGCGCGAGCCGCTGGCCGAACTGCCCGTCGAGTGCCGGCCGCGGACCGAGGACGAGACCTACGCCATTCAGGACGTCATGAACGGCATGTTCGCCTCGCGGGGTATCGGCACGACCGCCGGCTACAAGATCGGTTGCACCACGCCGGTCATGCAGCAATATATGGGCATCGACCATCCGGGCGCCGGCGCGATCCTTGCCCCCACCGTGCAGGACAGCCCGGCCGACCTCGCCTTCGCCGATTATGTGGCGATCGGCGTCGAAGGCGAGATCGCGATCCGGCTCGCCGCCGACTTGCCGCCAACCGGGGCACCCTACGACCGGGACGCCATTTTCGCGGCGATAGAGTCGTGCTGCACGGCCATCGAGCTGGTCGACGCGCGTTACGTGGATTATCGCAGCCTGGATACCTGGACCATGGTCGCGGACAATTTCTTTAACGCGGGCTGCATCTTAGGCACGCCGGTCGCCGATTGGCGCGGCATCGACATGACGGCCGTAACCGGCCGCATGATCGTCAACGAAGCAATCGCGGGCGAAGGACAGGGAGCGAATGTCATGGGCCATCCGTTCGACGCGGCGGTTTGGCTGGCCAATACAATGGCGCGGCGGGGATTGGGCCTCAAGGCCGGCGATCTGGTGATGACCGGCAGTATCGTCGAAACCCAGTGGCTTAAAAAAGGCGATTCGGTCACCTTCGATATCGACGCATTGGGCAGCGTCGCGGCTCGATTTGCCTGAGCGGCCAGGCGCGAACGGTGCCTTATAGTACCGATGCACTAGTCCAAATATGCTTCGTTCTGAATAGCTTATCCTCAAAATTGAGGTATAAGGAAAAGTGATCATCCCTCTATGAATTGCGACAAACGTAAATGGGGTGACCAAAAGAATGAAACGAGGCATATAGGGAGCCGGATCGTGCAAAGGTTACTGGCAATTGCTATCGTCTTGGGAACCGCGCTGGCCTTGAGTGGTGTTTTTGCAAGCGCAACCCACGAATATGACCGCCCCAACGGTTCTGACATAGGCGCCCCCAACATCGGCATCTTCGATACCCTGCACGCGAACGCCGAAACGGCGGCGAAGCTTGCCGCGGCAAGCGGCAAATTCGGCATCAAACCCGGTGCCGCCAAGGCACCGGCAGTGCGGAGCCGCGCCAAGCCCCGCACCGGAATGCCGGCAAAAATAAACTTCAAGCCCAAATCAGTGACCCTCGGCGCGACCGGCAGGAAATCCGCGCGCCGGGCAATTGCGGCCGACAACGGAGACAAGGCAGGAAAAAAGAGCGCGCCCCGAACGGCGGCGGTGCAAACCGCTTCCGACCGCGCCAGCATGGCAGCGTCGGTCGGCACGACCGATGCCGCCCGCGCGCGCGGCAGCAACAAGGCCGCGGCCAGCGCCGCGCCGGCGATGTTGCGGGCACCCACGAATGCCTGCATGGGTTCGTCCAGCACAGCCGGCCATGGAGTCGCCGGCAAGCCTTGCCCACGGTTGCTGAAGTCCACCCGGCAGGCCGCCGCAAAAGTGAAAAAATGGAACAAGGGACCGGCCCGGTCGATCGCAGCCGTCCCGACCGTTTCGACCCGGGCCAAGAGCGCCGACACGCGGACCGCGATAACCCCCGGCAGCGTGCAGGATTTCAGTGCGAATATCGGCCGCCATGTCCTGTTCGGCTTCGACAAATCCAAATTGGCGCCGGATGCCATGGCGACCCTCGACAAGCAGGCGACCTGGCTGAAGCGCTACACCAAGGTGACAGCGGTGGTCGAGGGCCATGCGGATGCGCGTGGCCCGGAAAATTACAATCTCGCCCTTGGTGAACGGCGCGCCGCCGCGATCCGCGACTATTTGATCCGCAAGGGCGTGGCCGCGAACCGGGTCAAAACCATCAGCTACGGCGAAACCCGGCCGATGGCGCAAGGCGCCACGGAAGCCGCCTGGGCGAAAAACCGGTGCGGAACGATTTTCGTGTTGAACACGGATGGCAAATCGCGCGTAACCCCGCTTTCGGCCGCGCCGGAAAAAACGCAATCGAGCTTGTCCGTCACTAGGTTCGGCGCTGTGGCCGGCGCTGGCCGATCGACGGCCAATGACCGATCGTTGAGCCTGACAGCGCCCACCGACGACGACGAGATCGAGTGACCCGCCGGCGCATGGCGCAAACACGGGCCTAACACCCGGAAATCGCGGAAAATAGTCGCCGCCATTTTTATGGAGAAAAATGGAGCGGGCGATGAGATTCGAACTCACGACTTCAACCTTGGCAAGGTTGCGCTCTACCCCTGAGCTACGCCCGCGTCACGATCCCGGATATATTGCATTGGCGGACGCATTGCAATAATCCGCTGCACCGCGCCGGCCGGTTGCCGCGCCGCGCTCTTGCCGCTATCACACGGTCATGAGCAAATCCGGCGACACCAGCGAAGATCAATCCCATGACAGGGAAGCTGTCGATGCGGAAACGCTGTTTCACCGGCTCGACGCGCTCGGCATTGCTCACCGGACGCATCGCCATCCACCGGTCTTTACGGTCGAGGAATCGAAGGCGTTGCGCGGCATCCTGCCGGGCGCGCACGTCAAGAACCTGTTTCTGCGCGACAAGAAAAAGCGGGTATGGCTGGTTACCGCGCTGGAAGAGCGCCGTATCGACCTGAAAGCGCTCAAGCGCCGGCTCGGCGCATCGGGCAGCCTGTCCTTCGGCAGCGCGGAGCTGCTGATGGAGGTGCTGGGCGTGACGCCGGGCTCGGTCACTCCATTCGGCGTGATCAACGACACCGGCGGCCGCGCCAGCGTATTGCTCGACAAGGGATTGCTCGGCGACGCGCCGGTCAACGCCCACCCGCTGCGCAACGACATGACCACCACGGTCGCGCCGGGCGATCTCGTCGCCTTTCTCGAAGCGGAGAATCATCCGCCGGAAATTCTTGATTTCGACACGCTGGGCTGATGCGCCACTTGCCAAGGCCTATCGAAAAGTCCATTTAATCTGAAGCATTCATCCATAACGCCCGGCTATGCGACCGGGCGCAGGCGATCGCGAAGGGTTATCAACACATGCAAGACATTTTCGGCGGTATGGCTTCGGACACCGGCGGCGCCGCCGATGGCGGCGCGTTGGTCAAGGAGACGACCACCGCGGATTTCGCCGCCGACGTGATGGAAGCCAGCATGGCGGTGCCGGTAATCGTCGATTTCTGGGCTCCATGGTGCGGACCCTGCAAGACCCTCGGGCCACTGCTGGAACGCGCCGTCACCGAGCGCGCCGGCGCGGTCAAGATGGTCAAGCTCAACATCGACGAGCACCCCGAAATTCCTCAGCAGTTGCGCGTGCAATCGATCCCCGCGGTCTTTGCCTTCGCGCAGGGCCGCCCGGTCGACGGATTCGTCGGCGCGCTGCCGGAAAGCCAAATCAAGAGCTTCGTCGAACGCGTCATCAAGGCCGGCGGCGGCGAAGGCGGACCGTCGCCGATCGATCAGGCCCTTGAAGCCGCCGCGGAAGCGGCCGCGGCCGGCGACGTCTCGGGCGCCGGTGCGCTCTATGGCCAGATTCTGCAGCAGCAGCCGGATAACGTGAAGGCGATCGCCGGGATGGCCAAATGCCATGCGGAAACCGGCCAGCCCGATTCCGCCCGCCAATTGCTGGACACCGTACCCGAGGCCAACCGCGACGACCCGGACGTGGCCGCGGTGCGCGCGTCGCTCGAACTGATGGAAAAGGCGCAAGAAGCGGCGGGGCGCAGCGGGGAATTCGAGTCGCGGCTGGAAGCGAACTCAAACGATCACGAAGCCCGATACGAACTGGCGCTGGTGGCATACGCCCAACAGCAAAACGAACGGGCCATCGACGAATTGCTGGAAATATTCCGCCGCGACCGCACCTGGAATGAGGAGGCCGCGCGCAAGGAATTGGTCAATATATTCGAGGCGCTCGGTAACGAGCACCCCGCCACCCTCGAGGGGCGCCAGAAATTGTCATCGATGTTGTTCTCATGAGCGGTCAATGAGTGCATTCGACCCGGCCTTCGACGACCTGCCCGAGCGGATCCCGATTTTCCCGCTCTCCGGCGTTCTGCTTCTGCCGCGCGGCGAATTGCCTCTCAATATCTTCGAACCGCGCTACCTGAACATGACGGCAGATGCGCTCCGCGCCGACAGGATGATCGGCATGATCCAGCCAACCGAACACGACAAAGATCAAGACGAACCGCCGGTCTACCGCACCGGCTGCGCCGGTCGAATCGTCAGTTTTCAGGAAACGGATGACGGACGGTTCCTGATTCGCCTCAAAGGAATTTGCCGTTTTCACGCCGCCGAAGAATTTGAGCTGTGTCGCGGCTATCGGCCGGTGCGGCCCGATTGGTCCGCGTTCCGTGCCGACCTCGCCGCCGAGCCCGATGGCAACATTGACCGAGAGCAGCTGATTGCCTCGCTGCGCGGGTATTTCGAACAGCAATCGATCGACGCGGACTGGAAGGCCATCGAGTCGACGCCGGACGAACGGCTGGTGACATCGCTCGCCATGATCTGTCCGTTCGAACCGTCGGAAAAACAAGCGTTGCTGGAAGCGCCGACCCTGTCCGAACGCGGCAGCGTGTTGAACACGCTGGTCGCCATGTCTCTGCATGGCGGCGACTGCCAGGCAGCCCGCCAGTAACCCGCCGCGAGCAAGATCAAGGCCAATCCGCGATGCCCGCCAAATCAGCCGCCGTCGACCCCAAGCTTCTGGAACTGCTGGTCTGTCCGCTGACCAAGGGGCCGCTCGACTATGATGCGGAAAATCAGGAATTGATCAGCAAACAGGCGCGGCTCGCCTATCCGATCCGCGATGGCATTCCGATCATGCTGGTCGACGAAGCGCGCCCTCTCGACGACGAATAGGACGGGCGTTCTCAACCGGCGGGAACGTCGCGCCGAAGGACGGAGCATCATGAGCAACACGTTTTCCACCGAGCACTGGCCGACCGAGATCCGCCTGAAACAAGCGGAAAAAATCCTTGAGGTTGATTTTGATGACGGCAGCAGGTTTTCGCTGCCGGCTGAATTGCTGCGCGTGGAAAGCCCGTCCGCCGAAGTTCAGGGCCACAGCCCCGATCAAAAAAAGCTCGTCCCCGGGCGGCGCCATGTCGGCATTCTGGAAATCGAGCCGATGGGCAACTATGCGATTAAAATCAAATTCGACGACCTGCACGATACGGGTATCTTCAGTTGGCAATACCTTTATGAGCTCGGCCGCGACCAGGACCGGATCTGGCGGGAATATCTGGCGATGCTTGGGGCAAGCGGGCAGAGCCGGGATCCGTAGTCACCCGGCAGCTTTCCGAACGTGATATAGGGGGGCGTTTGACGATGACCGCAATCGAGTTTGCCCATGTATTTTGTCATGACGGCGCCGGCGGCAATCCGACCGGGCTGGTTCTTGACGCGAGCGCGCTCTCAACCGACGAAATGCAGGCGCTCGCCCGGCAGTGCGGCCATGAGAGCGGCTTCGTCCTGCCGCCGGCCGAAGGAGACGACGCCGATTTCCGGTTCCGATATTTCGTGCCGCGCCATGAAATGGAAATGTGCGGCCACGCGACCGTCGGCGCGCTGTGGCTGTTGCGCAAACGGGGACGGATCGGGGACGGTACCTATCGTATTGCGACCCCGAGCGGACTTGTCACCGGCACTGTCGGGAAACGCGTCGAGATTTCGCAGCCCTTGGGAGAGGCCGGCAATGCCGACCGATTCCGTGACGATATCCTAGACGTGCTCGGAATCCGACCGGACGCTTTGGCCGAAGGCGCGATCGAAAACGCCCGCACCAGCCGAACCAAAACGCTTGTGCCGATCGCCGACGCCGCCATCCTCAACGCCATTGCGCCGAATTTTTCCAAGATCGAGCACCTGTGCAGCGCGCTCGGATCGACCGGATTGTACCCCTATGCCGCGGTGTCCGCCGAACAGGGGCTGTTCGAAGCGCGGCAGTTTCCGTGCAGCTCCGGTTATCCGGAGGATGCGGCGACCGGAGTCGCCGCAACGGCGCTGGCCAGCGCATTGCTGAAAGGCGGACGGATTGCGGACCCCGCCGCGGGGATCACGATATTCCAAGGCCGCGCAATGGGCGCATTGTCCGAAATTCGGGTGCGGTTGCCGCGCGACGAAAAGACGGATGGGATTGCCCAATGCTGGGTTTCCGGCGCGGTCCGGACCGTATAGCCGGAAACCTTCGGCCCTACAGCGCTTCCCCCCGCACCAGGCGCGGCAGTTCGCCGACGGTGCCCATGGCGTGACGCATCAGAAAGCGTTTTACCGGCGGCAGCCGGTCGACCGCAGCGAGACCGAGATCGCGGGCGAGGCGAACCGGTGCGATGTCGTTCGAGAACAGCCGGTTCAACCCGTCGGTCACGGCCGCCAGCAGCATGTTGTCGACCCGCCGCCAGCGTTCGTACTGGTCGAGCACCGCCGGACCGGCAAGGTCGAGGCCGAGACGCTTGCTATCGACCACCAGCTCCGCCAACGCCGCCACGTCACGCAAGCCCAGGTTCAACCCCTGCCCGGCAATCGGATGAATCGCATGCGCCGCATCGCCGAGCAACGCCAGCCGCGTGCCCGTGTAGCGCGCGGCATGGAGCACCCCGAGCGGATAGGAAAATCGCGGCCCGGTGAGCGTGATTTCTCCCAGCCAATCGCCGAACCGCCGCCGCAATTCGTCGAGGAATTCCCCGTCGTCGAGGGCGAGGTAGCGGGGCGCCAGATCGGCACGCTCCGTCCAAACGACGTTGCAGCGGTTCTCCGTCATCGGCAACATCGCAAAAGGTCCGCCGGGCAGAAACAGTTCCACCGCGACTCCGGCATGCGGCCGTTCATGACGCACGGTGCAGACAATAGAAATTTGTCGGTAGCGCAGTTCGGTCACCGCGATCAGCGCCTGCCGCCGGAGCGACGAATTGCGGCCATCCGCCGCCACCGCCAGCGCCGCCCGAAGGCACCGCCCATCCGCCAGAACCGCGTCAACCGCGTTCGGTCCCCGGGTCAATTCGGCAATCTCGGCCGGCGCCATCAGGGTCAGCGTCGGCAACTCAGCCACGCGCTCCAGCAGGGCGCGCCGGATCGCCCGGTTTTCGATGATGTACCCGAACGGGTCGTCGCCGAGGTCGCGATGATCGTAATGCAGGAACAGCGACGAAACGCCCCGCATCGGATGCCCATCGGCGACTCGAATATCCCGAATCGGCGAGGCGTCCTCCCGCAGCGCGGACCAAACGCCGATCCCCTGCAGCACCCGGGCCGAGGCGTGGGCTATCGCCGATGCCCGCCCGTCATAGGCCGCCGCGACCATCGCCTCCGCGGGCTGCCGGTCGATCAGGGCGATCCGCAGGC
>CAYYBI010000064.1:0-8157 GCA_964469835.1 uncultured Rhodospirillaceae bacterium | reverse complement strand
GCCGACCGTCAGCATAGCCCGAAGCGCGGGCCCCGGCTGCCAGGCAAGAGCACCCACCTCAACCAGGACGCCCATGAGGAACGAGCCAACCACATTGATCGTCAAGATGCCCCACGGAAACGCCGTCCCCAACAGTGACGCAACCTGGAGATTGACGAAATGCCGGGCAACGGCGCCGATTGCTCCGCCGGCGGCGATGGCCAGCACAAGTTTCACCTAATTTCCCCGTTCCGAGGCCCGCCGAACGAGGCGGTCAAAGGGCCCCTGACCCGGTTTCCCCGGTCCGAATACGCACCACCGCGCCCAAATCATAGACGAAGATCTTGCCGTCGCCGATCTTGCCCGTATTCGCCGTATCGCGGATCGCTTCGACCACCCGATCCGCCAGGCCGTCGTCGACGGCGATCTCGAGCTTTACCTTCGGAACGAAACTTACGGCGTATTCGGCGCCGCGATAGATCTCCGTTTGTCCCTTCTGTCGCCCGTAGCCGCGCACTTCGGAAACAGTCAGCCCCTCGACCCCAATTGCGCTCAATGCCGTACGCACGTCTTCCAGCTTGAAAGGTTTAATGATCGCCATCACGAGTTTCATGGCCTGGTTTCCTTGTTCTGTCGCTGTGTAGCGATGAAATCAGATATGGTAGCCGCGTTCGCCATGTTCAGACAGATCGAGGCCCTCGGTCTCCGCCTCGACCGAAACGCGCAATCCGACCACCGCTTCGACAAATTTGACGATGATGACGGTCCAAACGGCGGTCCAGACAACGGTCGCGCCGACACCCACTGCCTGTACGCCGAGTTGCTTGACGGCGGTCATGCCCTCGGCCAAGCCGAGGCCGCCCAACGATGGCAGCGCAAAAAAGGCGACGAGCAAAATACCGAGTATGCCGCCGACACCATGGACCGCAAAGACGTCGAGAGAATCGTCGATCAGGAGGCGGTGCTTGATAAATTGGACCATAGCATAACAAATACCACCGGCGAGAACGCCATAAACGAGGCCGCCAACCGGACCGACGAAACCGGAGGCTGGCGTAATCGTCGCAAGTCCCGCGACCATGCCGGTAACGATGCCGACCAGGCTGGGCTTGCCGAATTTCGCCCACTCGATCGCCATCCAGGTGAGCGATGCTGCCGCGGCGGACAAATGCGTGACCAGCATCGCCATGCCCGCACCGCCATTGGCCGCGAGCGCGCTGCCGGCATTGAAGCCAAACCAACCGACCCACAACATCGCCGCGCCGGTCATTACCATGCCGGGACTATGGGGCGGCCGAAGTTCGTTCGGGAATCCACGCCGGCTTCCCAAGCATTTTACGATGACGATCGCAGAGACGCCGGCCGTGGCATGCACGACCAACCCGCCGGCGAAATCCATCACGCCCATTCCTCCCAGCCAACCGCCACCCCAAATCCAATGGCACACAGGCGCATATACAAGGACGAGCCAAAGACCGCTGATCAGCAGAACGGCCGCGAAGCGCATCCGTTCCGGATAGGCGCCGACAATCAGCGCCGGCGTGATAATCGCGAAGGTCATCTGGAACATGAAGAATACGCTTTCCGGAATATCGCCGGTCAACGCATTGACCCCGACACCGGACAAGAACGCCTTGCCAAGCCCGCCAATCCATTGGTTCGCCGCGCCACCGTCCGAAAAGGCGAGGCTGTAGACTCCAATCACCCAAAGCACCGAGGCAAGGCAGGCAATCGCAAAGCAATGCATCAACACCGATAAGACATTCTGCGCCCGCACGAGGCCGCCATAGAACAGAGCCAATCCCGGCAGCGTCATGAAGAGGACAAGCGCCGTGGATGTCAAAATCCAGGACGTATTGGCGCCACTCAACGTCTCGGCCAAGGCCGATTTCGGCAAGGCCAACAAAAATAAAATCCCGATGAATACACTACCGCTTCGCTTGCCCGGCATCTTGGAGGCCCCCTCCGTGGTCTTTTGCCTATTCTTCTTTTATGTCCGGCCGGATGAAAGCGGCAGGCACATACGAACGCGCGTGCCAATATACCCGGCGGCCGCATACTACATCCTGTCCCAGGGCTATGCCAATGCCACCCTGCGATGGCTTCGCATCAATATTGTCGCGAGAACCGATCGGGCAGCGCGGCTTGGCGGTCATGCGCCACTCCCCTACCCGGCCGGTTGGCTCGCTTCCCAGACCGGCGGTTGGCCGGGGTCATCATAGACGCGCCAATCGATGCGGTCCGGCCATATCTCGAACACCGCGGACGCCAAGGTGTAGCCAGTATCGCCGCTGGCCTTGTCCTTGCGGCAGATCGGCCATCCTTCTCCATGGGTATCGCCAAGAACCGCCAGCGCGTCGCGGGATTGCGCAACCACGGGCAGCAGCGCATCGGCCCGTGCCTGCCGGTCCCGCGAAGACGGCGCCACCTGTTGGTCCATATCCGAGAACCGCGCGTAAATTAGATGATTGGCGTGCGCAATCGGTATTTCAACCGTCATCACGGCGCACCCACTGGCCGGCGCTTCGGCCGACCACACTGTCGCCGTACCGGGTAGGCCGATATTGTGGTGAAATCCACTCGCCCGATCCGTTCGCTCGAGAACCGCCCGCGCTTCATCGAAATTCCGGCAGTTCATAACCGCGCGCGTCGTCAAATGGCGGGCTATTCCAGCTTTCTGATCCCTCGGCCGAATATGGTTGATGGTCTGCACCAGGCCAGCCGCGTTGATAGCGAAATTGTGGGTCGGCAAATGCCCGGGCGAACAAAAGCTCGTAAAGGCAAGTCCGTCATTCGGCTCTACGGTGACGAGGAAACAATGGCCGTCCAACCCGGGAGCATCGTCCTCGTTGTGTCCGATAATCGCGGGCGCGCCGCCAGTGGCATTTCCCGGCAGTAGGATATCCGTGCATCCCTGCGCACCGGTATAACCATGATCTCCCGGCATGTCGCCGCGGCAATTCCACAGGAAAACATCCCAAAAATCGGCATCGGCGCCATCGGCGATGCCGTCGATTTCGCGCATAAAGCCGGGATAGGCTGTACGCGACCGTGCCTCGATGTCACGAAGACGATCGGAGCCAAGAAATGCCGTCAGCGCCCGGTACCGGTCGAGACGGCGAACGATATCATGGAATGCGCCACGCCCCTGCCGGCCGATCGCGACGCCGATATCATAGTGGTCTCCAGTCGCCTTAATATGCGGGAACTTCAAGGTGCCTCGTCTCCGCTCGCCTCTTCGCCGGCGCGCATCCGATCCACCCGCAATCGCGCCCAATATGACAGCCGCTTGACGATCTCACGCTCGAAGCCGCGGTCCAGGGGGCGATAGAGTTCCTGCCGGTCCATCCCATCGGGGAAATAATTCTGCCCGGAAAATCCCTCATCCGCATCGTGATCGTATTGATATCCATCGCCGTACCCAAGTTCGGACATCAGCTTGGTGGGCGCGTTGAGGATGTGTTTCGGCGGGCTCAACGATCCGGTTTCCCTGGCGGAACGCGTGGCAGCGCCGTACGCCTTATAGCCGGCGTTCGATTTCGGCGCGGCACCCAGATAAATAACCGCCTGGGCAATCGCCAGTTCGCCTTCCGGCGAGCCGATTCGCTCATAACTTTGCCATGCCGTAAGCGCATGCACCGCCGCATCGGGATCCGCCAACCCAATATCTTCATAGGCAAACCGCAGGAGCCTGCGCGCGATATAGCGCGGATCCTCGCCACCAACCAGCATTCGGGCCAGCCAATACAGTGCCGCATCGGTATCCGAACCGCGCAGCGATTTATGCAACGCGCTGATCAGGTTGTAGTGGCTGTCCTGGCCCTTATCGTAAACCGGCGCGCGGCGTTGGACGGTTTCCGACAAGCCGGCCGTATCCAATACCGTCCCGTCCGGGAGCCGGTAGAGCTCCTCGCATAAATTGAGGAGGAAACGCCCATCGCCGTCCGACATCGCGATCAGGCTGATCCTGGCGTCCGGATCGAGCGGCAGGGTTCGGCCTTCGGATTGCTCGACCCGCTCCATGAGCGTATCGAGGGCGGCGCGGTCGAGCCGATTCAGCACGAAGACCTGACACCGCGATAATAAGGCGGCATTCAGTTCGAAACTGGGATTCTCGGTCGTTGCCCCCACGAGCACCACTGTGCCGTCTTCGACATAGGGTAGAAAGCCGTCCTGTTGCGCCCGATTGAAACGGTGGATTTCATCCACGAAAAGCAAGGTTCCCTGCCCCATCGTGCGGCGCTGCTTGGCCCGTTCGAACACTTTGCGCAAATCCGCCACGCCGGAAAAAACAGCGGAAAGCGGCTCAAACGCCAAGTCCGTCCGTTCCGCCAGCAAACGAGCGACCGTCGTCTTGCCACAGCCCGGCGGTCCCCAGAGCACCATCGAGGCCAAGCCGCCCGCCAGCATACGCTGTATCGGCGCCCCTTCCGCAAGCAGATGGTCCTGCCCCACGACGTCGACCAACTCGGCCGGACGAAGCCGGTCGGCCAATGGCCTCGGCGCCGATTTCTCAAAAAGACCTTGTTGTTCCACCTCGGCCAATTTGCTTACCTTTTTAGCCTACCTTGACTCTCAGATTGCGGTTGCCCCGCCGCAGATCGAGGATCCATTCCTCCGCCCGGCGCCCCGTCGTCCGCTTCACTTCGGCCACACGCCGCATACGCCGACCATTTATCGCAAGAACAATATCACCGCGGCGCAGTCCGACGCGGGACGCCCAGCTTCCCCGGCGGACATCGACGATGAGAACACCCTCCGCATCCGAATCAAAACCATATTCTTCGGCAACCGCGGGAGACAAATTGACGATGCGGCAGCCGGACAACGGGTTAGATCCGCTCAATGCCGTTAGGTTCCTCGGCGGCCGTTCGACCGCCGCCTCGAGTTTAAACGGCAACTTAAGAATATTGCCGTTGCGACGGACACCCACAGTCACCTTCTCGCCGATCGAACGCGTGGCGAAGCGAAACCGCAAGCCCTGAACGTCATCGATTGTATGCCGGTCCACCGCAACGATAATGTCGCCGCGCCGCAGTCCAGCCCGCGCGGCCGGACCTTCGCCGTAGACCGATTCCACCAACACGCCACCGGGACGATCCAAACCCAGCGCCGCCGCAACATCGGCAGTGACATCGGTTCCGCGGAGCGACAGCCAAGGTCTCACCAATGGCTTTCCGGTTACCGCGCTTTGTACGATGCTTTGAACCAAGTTACTCGGCACCGCAAAGCCGATCCCAACCGACCCGCCGGTGCGCGAAAAAATGGCTGTGTTGATGCCGATCAGACGGCCACTCATCGACACCAATGCGCCCCCGGAATTCCCCGGGTTTATTGCGGCATCGGTCTGGATAAACGAGCGAAAATCAGTCACCCCGATCGACGTTCGAGCAAGGCCTGAGACAATGCCGCTACTTACCGTCTGGCCCACCCCAAAGGGATTTCCGATGGCCAACACTAGATCGCCTACCTCAAGCTTGTCGGGGTCGCCGAAGCGGACGAACGACAGTTTTTCGCCACGCGTATCAATACGTAAAACCGCGATATCCGACCGCGCGTCGGTTACCAGAATGTCGGCGTCAAATTCCCGGCGGTCGCTCAAGACAACTTTGATGCTTTCGGCATTCTGAATGACATGATGATTGGTAACAACGACACCATCCCTTCGAACGACCACGCCGGAACCCAGCGAATTCTCCATTCGCTCCCGGCTTCCGCCAAAGGGAGAATCCTTGCCGAAGAACCGCCGAAAAAACGGATCGTCAAAAAAGGGGGACATGGCGCGCTGGCGGACAATTCGCTTCGCATAAATATTCACCACCGCCGGCGCCACTTCCCGCACGATCGGGGCGAAGGAAAGTTCGATCTGACGCTTTTCCCGGGGAACATCACGCACTTGCGCAAGCGCGGACTCCGTAAGTCCCTGGATGGCGATCAACAGCGCCAATATGCTCAAGATCGGTCGTGCCATGTCTGGCATGTATCCCCTTGCCGCGCTCAAAACAAGCCGGAAGAACGTAAATGGGGCCGACCTTTCGGCCGACCCCTTTGTCTCGAAATATCGGAGCATGGCGTTTTATGCCGCAGCGGATGTCTCTAAATCATCGTCATCGAGCAACGGCCCCGAATCCTGGCCTTTCGCATCTTCGTCGCGTTCGACCAGTTCGATAATTGCCATCGGTGCGGCATCACCATACCGAAAACCCGCCCGCAAAACGCGCGTATAACCGCCGCTCCGTTCCTTGTAGCGGGGACCCAGTGTCTCGAACAATTTCGCTGTCATCGCATCGTCGCGCAAGAACGCGAAGGCCCGGCGCCGGTCATGCAGACGCCCCTTTTTGCCCAGGGTGATCAGTTTTTCGACCACCGACCGCAACTCCTTCGCCTTCGGAAGCGTCGTCTTGATTTGCTCATGCTTGATCAACGCCGCAGCCATGTTCGAGAACATGGCTTTACGGTGCTGACTTTTGCGGTTCAGCTTTCGCCCGCGCATTCTATGCCGCATCGTGGCTGCTCCTGTTATTCGCGATCGAAATGTCGCGCCTCAATACGGTTCCTCGATACGGCGCGCCAAATCCTCAATGTTGTCCGGTGGCCAATTGGTCACCTCCATCCCGAGATGGAGGCCCATCTGGGACAGCACTTCCTTAATTTCGTTCAACGATTTACGACCGAAATTCGGCGTCCGCAACATTTCCGCTTCGGATTTTTGCACCAAATCGCCGATATAAACGATGTTGTCGTTCTTCAGGCAATTCGCAGAGCGAACCGACAATTCCAGCTCGTCGACCTTGCGCAGCAGATTCTTATTGAAGGGCAGATCCGACGCGGGCTCCTGCTCCACCCGGGCCTTCGGCTCTTCGAAATTGATGAACAGTTGCAACTGATCCTGAAGAATACGCGCCGCGAGCGCTACAGCATCCTCTGGCGTCACCGTTCCGTTGGTCTCCACGGACATGGACAGCTTGTCGTAGTCGGTAACCTGCCCAACGCGGGTATTCTCCACCTTGTAGGAAACCTTGCGAACGGGGCTGTATACGGAATCAACAGGGATCAGTCCAATTGGAGCGTCATCCGGGCGGTTCATCGACGCGGCGACATATCCTTTGCCGGTCTCGACAGTCAATTCCATATTGAGACTGGCCCCTTTATCCAGGGTGCAGAGCACCAGATCCGGATTCAATACCTCGATGTCGTGCCCGGTCTCGATTTGCCCTGCGGTCACTTCACCCGGTCCCTTGGCGGCGAGTGCCATGCGCTTCGGCCCCTCGCTGTGCATACGCAGGGACAGCGCCTTGATGTTGAGGACGATATCGGTAACGTCCTCACGGACGCCTTGGATGGATGAAAATTCGTGCAGCACACCGTCAATCTGCACCGATGTCACCGCCGCTCCTTGGAGCGACGACAGGAGAACCCGCCGCAACGCATTCCCGAGAGTAAGACCGAAGCCCCGCTCCAGCGGTTCGGCGACAACGGTCGCGCCCCGCGAGGAATCCGTCCCGGGTTCAATATTAAGTTTGTTCGGCTTGATCAAAGCCTGCCAATTCTTCTGGATCACCACTGCGACCTCACTCTCTCGACTAATTGCGCGCGCCATGCGGCGGCACCCATAGATATCAGACTAAACCGTGCCCTGAATGTATCGCCCCGTCAGACCCGACGCCGTTTTGGCGGCCGACAGCCGTTATGGGGGATCGGCGTGACATCCTTGATCGATGTCACCGTAAACCCGACCGCCTGCAACGCCCGCAATGCGGATTCACGCCCGGAACCAGGGCCCTTAACACAAACTTCCAGGGTCTTCATGCCGTGTTCCATCGCCTTGCGTCCAGCGTCCTCGGCCGCCATCTGCGCCGCATAGGGCGTCGATTTCCGGCTTCCCTTAAAGCCCATGCCCCCTGCCGATGACCAAGCAATCGCGTTGCCTTGCGCATCGGTTATCGTAATCATCGTATTGTTAAAGGTCGCACTGACATGTGCGACGCCTGAGGTGATGTTCTTACGTTCACGTTTACGCACGCGCCCGGTATTTGGTGCCTTGGCCATTCGTGCCGCTCCCTAGACCGCTTTTTTCCTACCAGCAATCGGACGCGCGGGGCCCTTGCGGGTACGCGCATTCGTATGTGTCCGTTGCCCATTCACCGGCAACCCCTTGCGGTGCCGAAGTCCGCGATA
>CAYYBI010000063.1:0-22658 GCA_964469835.1 uncultured Rhodospirillaceae bacterium | reverse complement strand
CCGGCAGCCGCAGGATGCGGCGAAACCAATTGAGATAGTCCATCCATTCGTCCTTCGGCACCTTGTTCAACTTGTCCCAGGCGCCGTCGCCGTGCCGCACGTCGTACCAGGTGCGCACCGCCAGGTTGAGCTGCCCCAAATCCGGGCCGACAAAAATTTTCGGCGTGCGCAGCATCTGCATCCGGGCGTAGGTCACCCAGGGCCCTTCGCGTCCCTGGTCATTCTCGTCGAGCAGCGTGATGTTTCCAACGCGTTGGCGGATCAGCGCATGCGCGATTGCGAGCCCCTGCATGCCCGCACCTTCGATCACCACGTCATAGACCGGCGCACCGCTCGGATGGCGATGTTCCACGACCCAATCGCGGGGCGGAAAGTCGAGATAGGCCAGTTCCCGGGCAATCGCCTCTTCCAATGCGGTCAGCTTATCCTTGGCGCTCACGCGGACTTCTCTCCTGTCATTCAACTTTTCCCTCTAGATCGGTGCGTCGGTCAGCGGTTCCAAGGAAATACGGCAGTGTCTGGCAGTCGCGCCCGGCCGCCCATCGCCTCTTCAATCCGCAGCCCTTCGTTCCATTTCGCCATCCGCTCCGACCGGGCGAACGACCCAACCTTGAGCTGCGGCGCGCCCCAGCCCACCGCGAGATGAACAATCGTGACATCTTCCGTTTCACCGGACCGTGCGGACACCACAGTGCCCCATCCGGCCGCGCAAGCGGCGTCGAAGGCGGCGCGTGTTTCGGTGAGCGTACCGGCCTGGTTGGGCTTCACCAGCAAGGCGTTACACGCACCGATCGATGCCGCGTCCCGGACCCGCGCCGCATCGGTCACCAGATAGTCGTCGCCGATGATCTGAACCCGGTCGCCTGCGCGCTCGGTAAAGCGGACCAGCCCGGCCGCGTCGTCCTCGGCCAGCGGATCCTCGATCGACACGAGCGGATACCGCCCTAGCCAGTCGGCAAGCAGATCGATCATGCCGTCGCTCGACAGGGTCCGGCCACCGAGACGATAGTCGCCGCCCTGCCCGAATTCGGACGCCGCCACGTCGAGCGAGATCGCGACATCCTCGCCGGGCCGGAAGCCCGCACATTCGATCGCCCGCACCAGCGTGTCGAGCGCCATTTCGTTGGTCTCGAAGGCCGGCCAGAAACCGCCTTCGTCGGCGACCCCTTGCAGCAGGCCGGCTTCCGCCATCAGCAGTCCTGCATGGCGGTAGACCTCCGCCGTCCAGTCCAGCGCTTGGCCGAAACTCGCCGCGCCCACCGCGATCACCATGAAGTCCTGAATGTCGACCCGACGCGCCGCGTGAGCCCCGCCGCCAAAGATCTGTATTTCGGGCAACGGCAGCATCTCCGGCTCCTCCGGTGCGAGATAACGCCACAACGGTTCGCCGACCGCCGCCGCCGCCGCATGGGCAACCGCCATGGAAACCGCGATCAGCGCGTTGCCGCCGAGCCGCTGCTTATCGGGCGTCCCGTCCAATTCGATCAGTCGCGCATCGACCCCCGGCTGGTCGCATGCGTCCAAGCCGGACAGGGCATCAGCAATCTCACCCCGCACCGACTCCACTGCACCAGCCACGTTGTACCCGCCGAACGGCGCCCCGCCGTCGCGCCGATCGAGCGCTTCGCCGGACCCCATCGACGCGCCCGCCGGCGCAATGGCGCGGCCGCACGCGCCGCCGGCCAAAACCACCTCCGCCTCGACGGTGGGCCGGCCCCGCGAATCCCATACCCGCCGGCCGGTTACCTTGGCGATGTCAGCGGCACTCATGCGGCATTTCCCTCGATTTCTCCGACCATCGCAAGCCAGTGCGCCCGCACTTCCACGAGCCGGTCCACCGGCCGCGCCAACAGGCCACGCGTTACCTCGCGGACCCGATCCTTCAGATCCGCATCGTTCACATATTCCACCGGCGACTTTCCGTCCACCCGGGCCAGCAGCAATCCCGGCAGCAACTGCGCCGCCCGGCGCTCCAGACCGGCGGGATCTTCCCAATCGACTTTCCGTAAATACCGTTCGGTAAGCCCGCCGAAACATGCCAGATACGACGCGTGCCAATCCGGCCGGTGCAGGCATTTCAGCAGCAGGTGATTGAGGCAAAACGCGAGATCGAAGGCGGGATCGCCATAGCTCGCGCATTCGGCGTCGAGAAAGACCGGGCCGCGCGGACCGGCCAGAATATTCTTCGGGCTGACATCGCCGTGGATCAAGGCGAGCCGCGTGGTCGCGGTAGTGTCGGCGAGTTCGGTCAGTTCGGCGGCCCGGTCCGGATGTGCCTGTGCCGTGGCGAGTAGGTACGGCTCGAGCCGGATCGCGTCAAAGATCGCGCCGCTATCGAACTTCTCTGCCAGCGCGGTGTCTCCCGCGGTCCTTGCGTGAATGCGCCCGAGGCAATCCCCCACCGCGCGGGCAACCGCGGCGTCGATCCGGCCCGCCATTAATTCACTTTTCCAAAGCGGGTATTCCGCAGGATCGAGATAGGTCATGACGAACAACCCTGCATCCGGATCATGGGCGCGCAACTCGGGCACCGCATCCGGCAAGAATTCCCGGACGGTTTCCATCCAGCGGGCTTCATAAATGTTGCGGCCAACCGGGGCCTGCCAGTCCGCCTCGACACGCAATTTCGGGAGCGCCCGCTTGATGCAAACCGGACCGTCCGGTAACTCCGCACGCCAAATGTCCGAGGAAACGCCGCCGACAAGCGGCGTCATCGGCACCGTCGTGCCAGCCGGAACCAATCCTAGCCGAACGAGGGCTTCTGACATTTCTGCGGCGCGGTCGGACATCACGGCGAATTTCAGCACCAAGGCGCGGCCAAGGCCAGCCCGTCGCCGCCTGTGCCTTCAACTTGGACGGTCATATCCGTTGTTGGCCGAGATCCAATTCCAATTGCCGGATGCGTCGCGGGGCGTCCTGCAAATGCGGGTTGACCGCAAGCGCACGCCGCCATGCGTCCAACGCCTGTCGCGGCTGGCCCAGCACTTCGTAAATCATGCCCAATCCCGCCAGCGCGCCGAAATGACGCGGCTCGAGCTCGAGCACTCTGCCGATATCGACAATCGATGCCCGGTACCGGCCCATGACGAAATACAGCGTCGCCCGCTTGTTCCATCCTTCCGATAGGCCGGGTTCGCGCCGCACCACCTCATTGAAGCGTTGAAGCGCTGTCTCCACGTCCTGCCGCTGCAAGGCGCGCCGGCCGTCCAGCATCAACCTGACGGTCTCCGGCTGACCCGTATTGTGCCAGATATCCCAGATTCGGTCGGTCAAGGATCGCGCGGTCGCGACATCGTTCGTGCGGTGCAATTCGGCGAACAGGCGGTCGAGCCGAATGTCGCGCGGCTCATCCGCCCGCGACGAAAATCCGGCAATCGCCACGACGCAAATCAATATGAAAAAGATCGGTTTCACAGTTTCAGTATGCGCGACGGACCTGCCGCAGGGCAATTTGAAATTCCCCCATTGCCGTCCCGATCGGCGCAAGGCATTCTGCAACTGGAGATCGCAAATTTCGAATGCATCAAAAATAACGGCGAAGGCGCAATTTTTCGCGCGGAATAGCGACGAAGCCCGAGAGGTGTTCTACGAGGCGTGTCGCGGCGCTGACGTAACGCCGGTCCCATATTACGCCCCATCGGAAATCGTGAGCGACAGCCGTCCCATTGTCGAGGTCGCCCGGTTCGGGCGCGGCGACGCCCGGCACGCCATCGTCATCACGGGCGGCTCTTGGGAAGACGAAGGACTGTGCGCCGCGGGAATTCAGTCCGGCCTGTTGCACGAGCCGCTTGCCGAACGACTGCCGCCCAACGTCGCCCTGATCCTCGTACATGCCATTGCGCCGCCGGGATTCGCCGAACCGGCGCTCAACTTGGCGGAATCGCCAACGACTCGATGGACACATCGGGCGCTCGCCGCGGCGGAATCGCGGTTCACGACCTTCATGGACGAAGGCGGTCCCCGGACAACTGCGGCGATCGCCGGGAAACCCTGGCAGGCGGTGCTGCTCCGTCGACTCTCCGATCAATTCGTCGCGGGGTTGGACCGCATCTGCCTGCTCGATATCCGAACCGGGCCCAGTCAATTCGGCAACACGGAAATCCTGTGTTGCGCCGATGACGGAACCATCGCCCATCGGCGAGCCGCCGCGCTGTTTGCGGAAGATGGGGCGGATACCCTCATCCCAGCCGGCGGTTCTCCGGGCGATTTTGCGAAGGCCCTGCTTACAGCATGGGAGGGCGCCAATATCTCCGCCGCCGTCCTGGAATTCGGTACCTACTCGATTGGCTCGATACTGGGGGTCGGCGGCGACAGGATTTTTTATCCCCAACAGGGCGGCTGGCGCGACATCGTGTGGCAATCGGCGGCACGCACCACTTGGCGTACGGCAATCCGGCTTGGCGCCGCCGCGCCTGCTAGTCCTTCAGCCGGCTGACGATTTGCACCTCGGAATGCAGTGTCCGGTGGACCGGGCATTTATCGGCAATTTCCAGTAGCCGCGCCCGCTGCTCGGCGTCCAGCGGACCGGTCAGTTCGATCTCCCGCTCGATCGTATCGATCTTGCCCTCCCGCGTTTCGCACTCCTCGCAATCCGTCGCATGGATCTTGTCGTGGTGCAGCGACACCGACACCCGCTCCAGAGGCCACTTCTTGCGATCCGCATACATGCGGACGGTCATCGAGGAACATGCGCCGAGTCCGGCCAGAAGATATCCATAGGGTGTCGGGCCGGTATTGGTGCCGCCGACCGAGGGCGGCTCGTCGGCCAGCATGCGATGCGGGCCGTTTAACACGTCCTGCTGAAACCTTCCGTTGCCGGTTTCCCGCACGATGACGGTGCCCGGCTCTCCCGCCGCTGTGTCGGCCGCTTCCGCATCGTCTTCCGGCAGATAGCGCGACGCCCAGCCCGCTAGCACCGTGGCGACATAGATCGCATCGGCATGCCGCGACAGCAGGTGATCCGCATCGTCGAGCGAGATGAAGCTTTTCGGATGCTTGGCCGCCTGAAAGATCGCCGCGGCGTTCTCCACGCCGACCGTCTGATCCACCGGCGAATGGAATACCAGCAGCGCCTTTCGCATGGCGCCGATCGCATCCGCCAGCTTGTGGCTCTCGATATCGTCGAGGAATTGTTTCTGAATCCGGAATGTGCGACCGGCGAGCGAGACCTCGGCCTCGCCCTTGGCCTCGATTTCCGGCCGCGCCGCCGCGAACAGATGCTGCACATGCCCCGGATCGGAGGGCGCGCCGATGGTCGCCACCGCCTTGATCTCGGGCACCTGTCCCGCCGCCGCCAGGACCGCCGCGCCGCCGAGGCTGTGCCCGATGATGATCGACGGTGCCTCGTGCGCCGCGCGCAGATACTCGACCGCCTTCAACAGATCGCCGACATTGGACGAGAAGTTGGTGTTCGCGAATTCGCCGTCGCTGGCGCCGAGCCCGGTGAAATCGAACCGCAGCACGGCGAAGCCCAGCTCGGCAAGCGCCCCGGCGATACGCGATGCGGCAAAGATGTCCTTCGAGCAGGTAAAACAATGCGCGAACAGTGCATAGGCGCGCGGCTCTCCGGCGGGCATTTCCAGCCGTGCGGCCAGCATATCCCCTTGCGCGCCCTCGAATTCGACCTTCTCTGAATTTGCCATGCGACCGTTCCTTTCCGTTCCGTCCCTACACCGCCTCACTCATACCCGACGGCGCTACGTCCGTACCGTCAACTCTTCGTGAAATCGACGTCGCACCAGGTCTCCCAGAGGCGCGCCAGGGAAGCGTAGTCGAGTTCGCCCTGCCCTTGTTGTTCGGCGATCTCGTATGGCGTATGTGCGGCCAGGGTAGCGAACAAGGGCACGCCGAAATCCTGCGCGGTCTGCAGCGCCAACGTCGAATCCTTGCGCGCATTGCTGACCGACATGCCACCGTCGAAATCGCCCTGCAACATACGCTCGGTGAAGCGGTGCTCCAGCGGCCGCATGACCCCATCCGGCCGGCCGAGGATTTCCGCCATGGTCGCAAGCGGAATTCCGAGCTTGGTCGCCATCGCGCCCGCCTCGATCAGCACCACCATCAGCGCATGCATGACACCGTTGTTGACCACCTTGGCGCCGCTGCCCGCCCCGACCGGCCCGAGGAAATGGATGCGCGACGACACCAGGTCGAGCACCGGCTTCGCCCGCTCGAAATACTCGTTCGTGCCGCCGACGAGAAACGTCACCTGGCCCGCCGCCATCGACTGCACGCCGCCGGCAATCGCCGCGTCGACGAAGCCGATGCCCGCCGCCGTGCAGGCCGCCGCCAAATCCTGCGCGGTCTTCGGTGTGATCGTGCTGGTCTCCACCACGCTCGCCGGCCGCTTCTCCGTCGCGGCGATTTTCGCCACAACATCGCGCGAGATCTCCGGCTTTGGCAGCGACAGCAGCACGGTGCCGGCGCGTTCCGCGACCGCGTCCTCCGACCCGAGCCATTCCAGATCGAGCCCGCCGACCGCATCGCGCCGCTTCGGGTCCGCGTCGTAGCCCACAAGGGGCCGCTTGCCCGACAGGGCGCTGGCGAGCGCCGAGCCCGCATTGCCGAGCCCGATCATGCCAATCGTATCGTTCATTTCTGTTTTCCTTTTTGTCGATCCGGTCAAACCTTGGTTACTGCCAGTCTATCGCTTTCGCCCCTCGGCTGGTAAAGGTTGAAAGACACATAAATTCCGATAAATCGACGATCACCGAGGGATGCCCCATGCCGAAATCGACGCTGCACGACGACGCCATCATCATCGACGGGCTGGAAATCTGTAACTGGAGCCGCGCGGTGTTCGAGGACATGCGGCGGGGCGGCCTGACCGCGATCAACTGCACGTGCTCGGTTTGGGAGGGTATTCGCGCGTCGCTCGACAATGTCGCCCAGTGGAAAATCTGGTTCCGCGAAAACGACGACATCCTGCTGCAGGTCTTCACTACCGAGGACATCCACCGCGCCAAGAAGGAAAACAAGACCGGCATCTATCTCGGCTGGCAGAACACCTGGGGCATCGAAGACCGCATCGACTACCTCCGGCTTTTCAAGGATCTCGGCGTCGGCGTCATGCAGTTGACCTACAACACGCAGAATCTGGTCGGCAGCGGCTGCTGGGAGGGCGAGGATGGCGGCCTGTCCGATTTCGGCCATGAGGCGGTCGCTGAAATGAACGCGGTCGGCATCCTGGTCGACCTGTCCCATGTCGGCCCGAAGACCAGCGAGCAGGCGATCCGCCATTCCAAGATGCCGGTCGCCTACACCCATTGTGCGCCGGCCGGCCTGCTCGAGCATCCGCGCAACAAGACCGACGACCAACTCCGCTTCATCGCCGACCAGGGCGGCTTCGTCGGCTTCGCCACCTACCCGCCCTTCATGGCGCAGGGCAACGATTCGACGGTCGAGGATTGCGTCGACACGCTGGATTATTTCATCAACCTGATCGGCGAGGACACGGTCGGCATCGGCACCGATTTCACTCAGGACCAAGATGCGGCCTTCTTCGACTACCTGTCGCTCGACAAGAGCCGCGCCCGCCGCGTCGTGCCGAAGCGCCCCGGCGGCGTGGTGAAGATGCCGAAGGGGCTCCGCACCATCGGCGACTTCCCCAACCTCACCGCAACCATGGAGAAACGCGGCTGGCCCGAATCCCGCATCCGCAAGGTGATGGGCGAGAACTGGGTGCGGGTGCTGAAGGATGTGTGGGGGGCTTAGGCGGGGCGTTACGCAAATATTTGAATGAACCCTATCGCAGAAATTCGGGGGCGTCTTGCGGAGCACCCCGGTGTACAATGCGAGGAGGGTGACAATTGGATTCGGTACATAACCCTCTTCGAACCAAGAATTTGTTGTCGAGCTTGCCATAGATAATGGTGGCTACAGTGTCGCATTCGACGGCTGGCACGAACGCTTTCGTGATGCGGAGTCCGCGATAAAATGTTTCCTGTTCGGGCTGTCGGATACCTGTCGATTAAAGAAGGTGTCGCGAGGCGGAGAACTGCATAAATGGACTGTCGAATCGCTGGAAGACGGCGAGTGGACCGAAGACCGCACGACAAGTCATTTGTTCTTCGCATTTTGGCGGCAAGCGCGCGTGAGCTACCGCCAGAACACATTGTTGGCTTCGACCGGCGACGAGTAGGCTTCCAACCGATCAATCGGCGTATCCGCTAAGGCACGATTATCGAAGGCATAGACCGCGCATCCTGATCGCATTGTGCGAGCACTGCATCGCGATCAAGTCCTTCGGCTTTCACCAACCGGCCGTAAACATCCGCCCCCTCGGCGCGCCAGAGGCCCGGCGAAACCTCGGTAACGCGGAAATACCAATCGTCGACCGATCCGACGATCGGATAGTCCTTACGCAACATTTCCCCGGGGATTCGCCAAATCGCCGCCATGCTCTTCACCCTCCACTCGATCAGCGCAGCCGCCGGACAACGCTCCATAAGACAAGCTCCAACACACAGACCAAAACCACCGCGCTTCCCGTTATGAGCCGAACCTTCGAGTGCGCTTCCTCGGTCGGATGGGTTTCGAGCGACCCGTGAACGAAATACGCGCCCGCCAGGATGCCGATGATTGCGCCTAGAATCATCCCAACAACCAGTGAAAATTTTATGAATTGGTTCGGACGGACCCGCATGATTGCCGCGAACAATCCTACGTCGATGCTTGGCCGGATGGCATGAAGGCGCCCATCCGGCTCACGAAACCCGGCATGCCATCGACGATGTACGCCATGACCGATCGGCCATATTCGACCGCCGCCGCTTCGTTGGTGCGCCAATCCGGCACCACCTCATAGACGTCGCGCAGCGCTTCCTCCGTTTCGTACGCGACCTCGCTGAACAACGGCAGGCGCCGATCGAATGCCTCGGATATCCGGTCGCGATGCTCAATCCCCATGGCGACCGCCAAATCCGCCTGATCCAGCATCGCCTCGGTAAGCCTCGTCGGCTGGTGTCGCGATATATCGAGCGCCCTTTCGGCCAGAAAGTCTTTTACGAAGAAAACGACGTCATGCGGCGCCTCGATCAGGCCCGCCGACCGGACGGCATAGGCCGCGCCCGGACCAAGCGCCGACTTGAGCGCGACTTCCGCCGTCATGCTTCGGAAGATATTGCCGGTGCATATGAACAGGATGCTGGGGCGTGACGACACTCCCACACTCCTTCGATCTCTTGACGTTCGGGAGACACAATAGCGAGTTCTCAAATGTCGGGGGTGCAAAATTCCGGCGGGGTTATGATCCCGCCCGCTTGGCCATTCGAAGTCCCGTCCGTATGCTCATTCGAACGCCGCAACCGGAACGCCCGGCATAACGCAAAGGAGAGGTCACATCATGAGCGCGACACCCAACATGGCCAAACAGAAACTCGAAGCGGGGGAACTGGCCGTCGGCTTCGGATTACGCAGCATGCGCACGGTCGATGCCGCCAAGATCGCCAAGGCCTGCGGGTTCGACTGGCTGTTCATCGACATGGAGCACACTCCGTTCGATGTCGACCGTGCCTGCCAGATCAGCATCGCCGCCCTGGACACGCTGATCACGCCGATCATCCGGGTGCCGGGGCACCAGCATTTCCACTCCGCCCGCGTGCTGGACGGCGGCGCGATGGGCGTCATCGTGCCCCATGTGGACACGCCGGAGCAGGCCCAGGCGGCGGTCGATCACGCCAAGTTCCCGCCGATCGGCCACCGCTCGATGACCGGCAATCTGGCGCAACTCGGGTATGGCGGTGGAAGCCCCGCGGAAATGGCGACGACGATGAACGCCAACACGATCGTCGTGGTCATGCTGGAAACGCCCACCGCCATCGAGAACGCCGACGCCATTGCGGCGATCGACGGCATCGACGTGCTGCTGATCGGCACCAACGATTTGAGCGCGGAAATGGGCATCCCCGGCCAGTTCGGCGATGACAAGGTCACCGCCGCCTATGACGCGACGATTTCGGCCGCCAAGAACAACGGCAAGTACGCCGGCATGGGCGGGGTCTACGACCAGGAACTGTCGGCGCGCTATGTGGGCATGGGTGCGCAATTCCTACTCGGCGGCGCCGATCTCGGCTTCATGATGGCGTCGGCGAAGGCGCGGATGGAGTTCCTCAAGTCGATCAAGCGGTAACGCCTAATCCGCCGTCGCCGCTTCAATCGTTCGTTTCGAGGGCACCCCCCTCCCTAACTCTCCCCCTCAAGGGGGGAGGGAACAAAACCGAAATTTGCACTGAAAGTCCTCCCCGTCGAGGGGGGAGGATTTAGGTGGGGGTGCCAAAGGAGAACAATTTTTTGGCGCTTAGCGCCGTCCGAAATGGCGGATTTTCAAAACGGACCATGCACTTTTCTATAGGCCATCCAGCGCAGCCGGTTTCGGGCCGCCGGTCGCCCAATCAAGCAGTTCCACCGTATGGACGACGGGAACGCCCGCGCCGGCGGCGAGTTGCGTCATGCAGCCGATATTGCCGGTGGCGATGACGTCGGCGCCGGTGCGCCCGAGGTTGTCGAGCTTGCGGTCGCGGAGTCTGGTTGCGAGCTCCGGCTGCAATATGTTGTAGGTTCCGGCCGAACCGCAGCAAAGATGCGCCTCCGCCGGCTGCGCGACGCGATAGCCTGCGTGCTCCAACAGGGATTTCGGCTCGACGGTCACCTTCTGGCCGTGCTGCAGCGAGCACGCGGCGTGATACGCCACCGTCAGGTCGCTGCCCTCGGCCGGCGCCGCGATGCCGATCTCGGTCAGGTATTCCGAAATGTCGCGGGTGAGATCCGAAATCCGCGCGGCAGGTTCCTTCAGCGCCGGATCGGTCCGGAACATGTAGCCGTAATCCTTGACTGTGGTGCCGCACCCGCTCGCGTTGATGACGATCGCGTCGAGCCCCTCGCCGTCCAGCTCCGCCGTCCAGGCGGCGATATTCGCGGCGGCTTGTGTATGCGATGCCGAAATCCGTCCCATGTGATGGGTCAGCGCGCCGCAGCATCCCGCGCCTTCGGCGACGACCACATCGACGCCATGGCGATTGAGCAGGCGGATGGTCGCCTCGTTGATCTGCGGCGCCAGCACGGTTTGCGCGCAGCCGGACAACAGCGCGACGCGGCCCTTGCGGGGCGTCACCCCGGGATAGACGCCCGGCCGGTCCATCGGCGACGGCGCGGGTAATGATTTCGGCGTCAGCGACAGCATGGCGCCAAACCGTCCCGGCAGTATCCCCGCCAAGGGCCGGGCAAGCCACGCGCCCAGCAGCGCCAACCGGAACCGAGCGGGGACCGGCAGAACCCAGGCGAGCACGCCGCGCAGCCAGCGATCGACCGCCGGCCGCCGGTAGGTCTTTTCGATATGCACCCGCGCCTGGTCCACCAGATGCTGGTAATGCACACCCGACGGGCACGTCGTCATGCAGGAAAGGCACGAAAGGCAGCGGTCGACATGCTTGACCATGTGCGCCGTTGCCGGCTTGTCGTGTTCCAGCATGTCCTTGATGAGGTAGATCCGGCCGCGCGGGCTGTCCAACTCGTCACCGAGCAGCACATAGGTGGGGCACGTGGCGGTGCAGAAGCCGCAATGGACGCAATTCCGGAGAATGCCGTTAGCCTCGGCAAGATCGGGGTCGGCCAGTTGCGCGAGCGAGAAATGTGTTTGCATGCCGGGTGCGCCTTAGTAATCCGCAGACATGCGGCCGGGGTTGAGGACGCCGTGCGGATCGAAATTCTCCTTTACCCGGCGGGACAACGCCGCTAGCCCGGCTGACGGCGCGTGAAACACCGGCACTGCCGCGCGCACCGGCTCGGGCGCCCGGATCAGGGTCGCGTGCCCACCCGCATCGCCGATTGCGGCGCGCACCGTCTCATGGGCTGCGTCCAGCGGTGCCTCCACCGCGAACCAGATCATCCCGCCGCCCCAATCGAAAAAGCTGGCACCGCCCGCTGCGGCTTCGAGCCGCGCCGCCACGGCCGGTCCTTCGGTTGGCGGCACCGAGAGCCGCCAGACGCAGCGGGAGTCCCCGGGTCCGGCGAACGGCGCCACATCGCGTATCTCGCGCCACAATCCCGCGCTGTTGTGGCTGTGCAGTTCTTCGGTTTCGCCGAATGCCGACAACTGGGACCGCAGTTCGGCGCAGCGGTATTCGACCGACGGGCCGGGCCCTTCCAGGCGGATCGCGGTCACACTGGCCCCGGCCCCGGCGACATAGGAAACACCCAATGCCGCCGCCAAATCCTGCGGCAGATACGCCGCGCCCGACACTTCATGCGGGCTTTGCAGCGCCGCGGTCATCGCCGCGCCGGCGGCGGTGCGGTCCAAACCGAAGACAAGCACGGTCCAGGCCTTCTCCGCCACGGGCAGCACCTTGACGGTAATCTCGGTCAGCACGCCGAGCGTCCCCATGGCGCCGCACATCAGCTTGCTGAGGTCGTAGCCGGTGACGTTCTTGACCACACGGCCGCCGGATTTGAAGAATTCACCCCGGCCGCTGACCGCCTGGAACCCCAGCAGGTGATCGCGCGCGCCGCCGGCCTTGATACGCCGGGGGCCCGACAGATTGCACGCAACCATCCCGCCCAGCGTGCCGGCGCCCGGCGCGCCGCCGAGCAGTGGTCCCAGATCCGGCGGCTCGAAGGCGAGCTGCTGGCGCGAGGCAGCAAGCAAAGTCTCGATTTCCGCCACCGGCGTGCCCGGCCCGGCGGTCAGCACAAGTTCGCCCGCCTCGTACAGGCTGACGCCGCTCAGCGCCGAAAGCTCCAATCTATTATCCGCGTTGCCCGGCCGGCCGAAGACGCGCTTGCTGCCGGCACCGACGACCTCCAGCGGCTGCCGCTCGGCGGCGGCCCAGGCGACCAGCTCCCGAACTTGGTCCGCGGTGTCCGGCTTGAAATGGTCGGTCATGCATTGTTCTCCGCAGACGGCTGACGCTATTAAACTGAGCCGCGGAATATCATCCTTCGTCAAGCTCAGGATGAGGCGAATAATTGAGATTACGCACCCTCACACTGAGCTTGACGAAGTGCGAGGGTGAATTCAGGCACACTGCAAATATCCGCCTAAAATCGCGGGATATCGGGAAACGCCATTTGACCGCGATGGACATGCACCCGGCCAAGCTCGGCGCAGCGGTGCAAGGTCGGGAAGACCTTGCCGGGGTTAAGCAGGCTATTCGGATCGAAGGCGCATTTGACGCGCTGCTGCTGCTTCAGATCGTCCTCGGTGAACATCTCCGGCATAAGATCGCGCTTCTCGACGCCAACCCCATGCTCGCCGGTCAGCACGCCACCGACTTCGACGCAGAGTTTCAGGATATCCGAACCGAAGGCCTCGGCCTTCTCCAATTCGCCCGGCGCGTTGGCATCGTACAGGATCAACGGATGCAGATTACCGTCGCCCGCATGGAACACATTGGCCACGCGCAGGCCGTATTGGGTGGACATCTCGCTCATCCGCCGCAACACGAGGGCGAGCTGTCCGCGCGGGATCGTCCCGTCCATGCAATAGTAATCCGGCGAGATCCGCCCGACCGCCGGGAATGCCGCCTTACGCCCGGCCCAGAACGCTATGCGCTCTTCCTCATCTTGCGAAACCCGCACGGTCAACGCCTGGTTCGCCTTGGCAATCTCCTCGACACGCTCGATCAGATAGTCGACTTCGCGTTCAGGGCCATCGAGCTCGATGATCAGCAGCGCCTCCACGTCGAGCGGATATCCCGCGTGAACGAAATCCTCCGCGGCGTGGATCGCCGGCCGGTCCATCATTTCCATGCCGCCCGGGATGATGCCGTCGCCGATGATGCCGGCGACGCAATCGCCCGCCGCCTCGCTCGACGGAAATCCGACCAGCACCGCCCGCGCGGTCTCGGGCTTGCGCAGCAGACGCACGGTCACCTCGGTGACCACACCGAGTAGGCCTTCCGACCCGGTCAGCAGCCCCATCAAATCGTAGCCTTCCGCATCCAGATGCTTGCCGCCGATGCGCAGCACTTCGCCGTCGATCAGCACGATTTCCAGGCCGAGCACGTTGTTCGTCGTCAATCCGTACTTCAGGCAATGCACGCCGCCGGAATTCTCCGCGATGTTGCCGCCGATCGTACACGCGATCTGGCTCGATGGATCAGGCGCGTAGTAGAAACCTTCCTCGGCGACCGCATCGCTGATCGCCAGATTGGTCACCCCCGGCTCCACGACGGCGCAGCGATTGTCGAAATCGATGTCGAGGATCTTCTTGAATTTGCCGAGCCCGAGCAGAACGCCGTCCTGCAGCGGCAGCGCCCCGCCCGACAGCGAGGTTCCGGCGCCCCGCGGCACCACCTTGATCCCGTTCTCGTTGCAATAGCGCAGGACCCGGCTGACCTGCTCCGTGGTCTCCGGGAGTACGACGACCAGCGGCGACTGGCGATAGGCGGTCAGCCCGTCGCTTTCATAGGGCCGGAGTTCGTCTTCGTCGACGATCACCCCTTCGCCCGGCACGATCGCCCGCAGGGCGGCGGCGATCCCGTCGCGCCGCGCAATGATGCTCGAATCCGGTTCGGGCATCTTCATCAGACCAGGCTCCCATCAGCGTTCGATCCTACGGACATAGCACGTTTCCCGGGGCCGGAAAACGACAAGACGGCGGTGTCCGCAGGACGACCCCGGCGAATTAGCCGACAAGATTGGATTGATGATGAAAAATACCGGACCCGCAGGGTTCGGCCGGGCTCAGCCTTGGCGAGCCTTGAAGCGCGGGTTGGTCTTGTTGATCACATAGACCCGGCCACGGCGGCGCACGACACGGCAATCCTTGTGCCGCGTCTTCAAGGTTTTCAATGAGCTAGCAACTTTCATCTCGGCTCTCCCTGAAGCACACATTCCGCCGGCCCGAGTTTTTCGGGCATCGGCGGCGGACCATATGGGCCGCGTACGGGATTGTCAATCCATCAGGCGGCGCCCCGGTTCGGACAGCCGGGACCGACTCGATACCGTCCGATTGTCCCGGTATCCGATGCCAACCGGCACCGGCGCGCCTGCGGTTCAAAATCTCACCGATTGCGGGTATAGATGACGTCGTTTCCCGCCCTTCCGTAAAATTTCGAGCATGATCGCAGAGAAACTCAATTACTCTCAATAATTCGCGCCTCTCCTTCCTGAAGTATCATAGAAAATTTTAAATATACCAAAAAATACATGCTCTTTAATTCCATTGAATTCTTGTTTCTGTTTTTGCCCATTACTTTGGGCATATTCCTCACATTGAAGCGATTTGGGTACGGCAAGGCCGCGATGGCCTTTATCGGCCTCGCCTCGCTGTTCTTTTATGCGTGGTGGGATGTCCGGTTTCTAGCCCTGCTCCTGGCGTCCGTGGTGTTCAACTATTTTATCGGGCAGCGGCTGACCAAAAGCGTCTCCCACCGGCCCCTGCTGATTTTGGGCATCGCCGGGAATCTCGTCTGTCTCGGCTGGTTCAAATATTTTAATTTTTTCGTCGGCAACCTGAACATGCTTCTGCCCACCGAAATCGCGGCACAGACGATCATCCTGCCGCTCGGCATTTCCTTCTTCACCTTCCAGCAGATCGCCTATCTGGTCGATGCCCATAAAGGCAAGGCGGAAGAACCCAATTTTATAGAGTACCTGGTTTTCGTGACGTTCTTCCCGCAACTGATCGCGGGCCCGATCGTCCATCACAAGACCATGATGCCGCAATTCCACGACCACCCGGTGCGGGACTATGACTGGGGCAAGGCGTGCATGGGATTGTCGCTATTCGCCATCGGGCTGTTCAAGAAAGTGATGCTGGCGGATGAGCTGGCGCGCTACGGATCGCCGATTTTTGCCGCCGCCGCAGCGGGAAACGGAATTTCCCTGCTCGAGGGTTGGGCCGCATCCCTGTCCTACACGCTGCAGCTCTATTTCGATTTTTCCGGCTATTCGGACATGGCGATCGGGTTGGGCCTACTCTTCGGTGTCCGGATTCCTGCAAACTTCTCCTCACCCTATAAAGCCACCAGTATCATCGACTTTTGGCAACGCTGGCATATGACACTGTCGGCCTTTCTGAAAGATTACTTGTACATCCCGCTGGGCGGGAACCGCGCGGGCAGGCCGAGGCGCTATCTCAATCTGATGATCACGATGCTGCTCGGCGGCCTGTGGCACGGCGCCGACTGGACTTTCGTGGTGTGGGGCGGGCTTCATGGCGTGTACCTGATCGTCAATCACGCGTGGCGAAAGATGTTTCCCGATCTTCTGAACGCAAGCCCGTTCGGACGCATCGTCGGCTGGTCGATAACGAAGCTCGCGGTTGTCGTGGCCTGGGTGCTGTTCCGCTGCGAAAGCGTCCCAGCGGCGCTGGAAATCCTTTCCGGCATGGGCGGCCTCAACGGCATTGCGCTGCCGGACGGAGACGGCACCATAGGCGCGCTAACATCCATCAAGGCATTTCACCTGATTCTCGGCGGGATGTTCCTGGTGTTGTTTGCACCCAACAGCCTACAGATTATTGCGGCCGCGGAGAGAACGGCTGAACGGAAATGGTATTCGTGGTGCTTGAGCAAGCGGTGGCTTGCTTCAACGGCCACCCTTTTAAGTACCACTCTGTATTTCATCGTCTACCACACCAATCGAATATCAGAATTCATTTATTTCCAATTTTAAGGTATATGGATAGATGAATCCCAAAAAATTCTTCGCAATTACACTTATTATTACGGTAATTACTTTTATCGTTCCTGCAATAATAGTTATTATTGTCGACCCATTTTTCATTGGCCATAAGAAATTTGCTGCGAATATCGGGTTCGACGGTACGGACCGTTATCAGAATGCCGGCCTGATCAACTCCTTTCTGGCCGACCCCGCCGAGCAGTTCGACACGATTATCCTGGGCACGTCGATGAGCCAGAATTTTCCTGTTTCGGGGTTCAAGAACGAATTCGGCAGAAATGCCCTCAAGCTCACCCTGTCGGGAGCCCGCGCAAAGGACCTCGATGCGATTGCCCGGAAGGCCATCGCAACCGGCAGGGTCAAACGTGTCGTCTGGGAAATTTTTTTCTCATATGCGGATGATGATCCCGATGCGATCAACAAGAATTCGCCGCTCCCGCAATTCCTATACAACGACATGCTTACCGATAACTGGCGCTACGTCTTTAACAACGACGTTTTCGAAAAAGCATTCAAGATTGTCAGGGCGCAAATCCTGAAATGGAAAAAGGTGGAGCGGCATAGCCTCGACGCCCTTTACACCTGGAAACACGACGACCAGTTCATCAAGTTCAACGACGGGGCCAATCTGGAAAAACTGCGGCAAGACCTTCGGGCATCCGATTTACCGATACGACTATCGCCCCCCGATACTATGCAGCCGACCTTTCCTAACCTTCGGGAGAACCTGCTGCCGGTGCTGAGAGAAAATCCGGACATCGCGTTCCGGCTGTTTTTCCCCCCGATATCGCATTACGCCTATGCCGAATACGGCAATGAGAAATTCTGGCTGGAAATGCTGATGCGGAAAAAGCTCCTGGAAGAAACGCAATCCTTGAAGAATGTGCAAATCTTTGCGTTCGACCTCAATGACAGCACGTCCAGCACCCTAAAAACTATATGGATCCCGAACACTACCGGCCGTGGGTCAATGCGGACATGGCGAAATCCATGTCGAAACCCGACCACATCCGCACCGCGCAAGGCTGGAAGTCCTACACCCTCGCGCTGATCGAGAAAGTAAACGCGTTCGCCGACGATTTTCTGGCTTCGGCCCGGTGAAATAGCGGCGCTAGCCGCCTTTCGGTTCCGGTTTGCCCGCCGCGCCCTGCGCCCGCAACTCAGCAATTTCTTCGGGCGCGTATCCCACCTCTTCCAGGACGGCGTCCGTGCTTTGTCCAAGCGTTTCGGGATGGCGGTAGTAGCCGCCGGGCGTCTTGGAAAAATTGACCGGCACCTTGATATGGCGAAACTTGCCTTCGGTCGGGTGGTCGACCACCGGAAACATGCCGACCGCGCTCAGATGCGGACAGTCGAACAGGTCTTCCGGCGTGTTCATGGGCAGGACCGGAACATCCGCCTCCTCGAGCGCCGCCAGCCATTCCGCCGAGCTCCGGGTCGGCATGATGCCGAGGACGATCTCGTACAGCGCGTCGATATTCTTCGAGCGCGACGGCTGATCGGCGAACCGCGGATCGTCGGCCAGGTCAGGCCGCCCGATCAGCCCGAAAAAACTGCGCCAGTGCTTGTCGTTATAGGGCAGCACGCAGATATGCCCGTCGGCGGTCGGAAACGGGCGCCGGTGCGGCGTCAGCATCCGCTGATAGCCCGCCGGTCCCAGCGGAGGATCGTAGCAGCGGCCCTGCATGTGCTCGTTCATCACGAAGGCGGTGAAGGACTCGTACATCGGGACATGGATCCGCTGGCCTTCGCCGGTGCGCTCGCGATGAAACAGCGCCATGGAAATGGAATAGGTCAGAAACAACCCGGTGGTCTTGTCGGCCAGCACGGTCGGCCCATAGCGCGGCGTACCCGTGACCGACCCGAACAGGGAGGCGAGACCGGACGCCCCCTGGATCAGGTCGTCATAGGCGGGCTTGTCGACATAGGGCCCCTGCTCGCCATAGCCGGTCGCCGCCGCATAGACGATATCCGGCTTCCAGGCGGAAATCGTTTCGTAATCGATTCCAAGGCGCGCCGCCGCCTTCGGGCGGATGTTGTGCACGAACACGTCGGCGGATTCGACGAGCCGCTTCAGCGGCTCCCTGGCCTCTTTCTTCTTGAGATCCAAAACGACGCTTCGCTTGTTGCGCCCCTTCATGATGAACGCCGCCGTCATGCCCGGCGATTTTCCGGCCCCGGTCAACCGCCCGATATCGCCGCCCGGCGGCTCGACCTTTATGACATCGGCCCCCATCTCGCCCAGTATCTGGGTGCAGAACGGGCCGAGCATCACGGTCGTGAGATCGATGACGCGAACGCCCTCAAGCGGGCCGCGGGGTTTGGTGGTCACGTTGGATGCTTCCCCTTTATTCGTTTGAGCCGCGTGCGCCGAGACTCGCGGCGGCGGCCCTGCATCATTCAGGAAACCGTGTTCTTGGGCACGTCCTTGAACGGACGGTCGGTATCGAACCGGGTTTCCTTCGGCATCTTCAGAACACGTTCGGAGATGATGTTCCGCTGAATTTCGTCGGTGCCGCCGGCAATCGACGTCGCCGGCGTCGAGACGAGGATTTCGGCGATCGTGCCGCCCATCGGGCTGTCCTCGCCGGTCAGCATCGCATCAGCGCCCGAGATGAGCGTATGCACCTGCGCCGACGCTCGTGCGACGTTGCTGGCGATCAGCTTGCCGAGCGAGCCTTCCGGGCCTTGCGGCCGCCCCTGTTCCTGCGCGGCGCGCGCCCGCCGGGCGGTCCACTCGGCGGCCTTCGACATGATCAGCAGCTTGGCGATTTCCTGACGCACCGCCGGATCGGTGTTCTTTCCCGTCGCTTTCGCCCGCTCGACCACCAGATCGACGCGGCCGGCCCGCTGCGGATACCATTTATACGGTTCCATCACCGTCGCGATTTCCGCGCGCTCTTCCTCATAGGCGCGGCCCGGCTTGTCGGAGCCCTGCGAATACCGCCGCAGCGAATCCGCGCCCCGCCGTTCGTTCATCAGCGTGGTCGTCGCGACCTTCCACCCGTCGCCCAACTCGGCCACCTGAAACTCCGGCGCGATTTCCGCGTCGGTCATGAAGACCTGATTGAACGACGCGTGGCCATTCATCTGGCGCAGCGGCACCACCTCGACCCCCGGCTGGTTCATCTCGAGGATGAAATAGCTGAGGCCCTGATGCTTCGGCACCTCCGAATCGGTCCGCGCGAGCAGCAGGCCGTATTGGGCATGGTGCGCGCTAGTCGTCCAAACCTTCTGGCCGTTGATGATCCACTTATTGCCCTTGAATTCGGCCCGCGTGGACGCGCCGGCCAGATCGGAGCCGCTGCCCGGCTCGCTGAACAACTGGCACCAGGTATCCTCGCCGGTCAGGATGCGCCGGAGGAATTTCTCCTTGTGCATGTCGGTGCCATGCTCGAGCAGCGTCACCGCGGCAAGCATCCGGATGCCCATCCGGGCGACACCGACGGCGCCAATCCGCTCAAATTCTTCTTCGATGCCCGGGACAAAGCCGACCGGAAGCCCCCTGCCGTACCATTCCTTCGGCCATGCCGGCATGGCCCAGCCGGAATCCGCCAGTTTGTTGCGCCATTCGACCAGGCCCAGATCGGGGTTCCAATTGGCCTCGAGCCACTCCCGGGCTTCGGCCCGGGCTGCGTCTTCCGTCATTTCACTCATTTCCTGCCCCTTCCTCTCAGACATTCCAACGCTGCATGAGCAGCTCGCGATGATAGCTCGCGTCACCGAGGAAAACCTGAGAACTCTTCGCGCGTTTGAACCAGAGATGGGTGTCGTTTTCCCATGTGAAGCCGATGCCGCCGTGAATCTGAATGGTGTGAATCGCGGTTTGCATATAGGCCTCCGAAACGCTGGCCTTTGCCAGCGACGCGATTGCCGGCAGATCGTCATCGTCGTCCGCGGCGGCAGCGGCGGCGTAATAGGCCGCCGATTTCGCCTGTTCCACATCGACCAGCATGTCCGTGCATTTGTACTTTATCCCCTGGAACGAACCGATGGCCCGGCCGAACTGTACCCGCATCAGCGAATATTCCAGGGCCGATTCCCGCAGCCGCTCGGCCCCGCCGACCATTTCATTGGCGAGGCAGACAACCGCCTGATCGAGCGTCTTGGCAAACGGTGCCGCGGCGGCGCCCTTCTCGCCCAGCAGTTCCGCCTGCACGCCATTGAACTGGAGGCGCGCCAGCTTCCGGGTCGCGTCCGCGGTCTTGAGCGGCCGGCGGTCCAGCCCGTCCGCATCCCCTTGGACCGTGAAAAACGAGAGACCGTTGTCGCCTTCCGAACCAGGGCTGCGGGCCAGAACCACGATCTGGTCCGCGGTGCATCCGTCCAGGACGAAACTCTTCGTGCCGTCGAGCGTGAAGGCACCATCCGACCCGGTTGCGGTCAGTCCCACACCGGCGCCGTCCCAGCGGCCGTTGTCTTCGGTGAAGGCGAGCGTGGCCACCGTATCGCCCGCGGCGATAGAGGGCAGCAGCGCGCGTTTCTGTTCCTCGGTGCCGGCGTTCAGGATGGCGGAGGCCGCAAGCACGGTCGATGCGAAATACGGCGAACACAGCAAGGCGCGCCCCATTTCTTCGAGCGCGATGCCCAACTCGACGTAACCGAATCCCTGGCCGCCATAGCTTTCGGGGATATGAATTGCGGTCAACCCGAGATCCTTGCTGAGCTGCCGCCAGATTTCGGGATCATACCCCGCGTCGGTCTCCATCAGGCGACGGACCTCCGTGGTCGGAGACTTATCCTCCATGAACCGCCGAAGCACACCCCGGAATTCCTGTTGTTCGTCGGTAAACCCGAATTGCATGCGCCAATCCTCCTCTGCGGCATTCTAGCCAGAACCGCCGCCAGGGAAATAGGCCGGCACGCCATCTATCGCGCAAACCGCCTCGACCGAAATGTCGATAGCGGCCGTTTCCGATCGGTGTCAAAACACGGATCAAAACTGCGATGGTTTGATGCCATGCAGGGCGAGCTTTATCCTGCAAGCGTTGTGCGGCGGTCTTCTGCTATTTCCCGAAAGCGGACGTTCTGACGAAGACACCGGACTTTCGCTCGCGACCCAACTCGGACATCGTGATTTGCCAAATTGCGGACTCAACCGGCTAAGCGATCTCCGACGGCATATCCTCAAGAGCACGGACGGTCCATCCCAGTGACGGAACTTGCCGATGCCGGACACCGTTTTGTTATTAGCAATTGCCATTTTGTCCTGCAACAATCAGAGGTCTATAATTTTTGGGATCGATCGGGGGGATTTTCGGAAGACTCATGGACCACATGGGTTTGACCTCATTGCGGCGGGCGTCATCCTGTTTGGCCTCGTCTCCAACAAATTCGAGGGCACGATCATTACAGCACCGTTGGTATTCGCCGCCTTCGGCCTGCTGAGCGGTCAAAATTTGCGATAAACGGACGGTTCAACTAGGGGGATTAGCGCAATGCCATACAATCCGATCGAAGACCACGGCATGATCGGTGACATGCACACGGTGGCGCTGGTCGGAACCGACGGGTCGATCGACTGGCTCTGTGTTCCACACTTCGACAGCCCCAGCGTGTTCGGTGCCATCCTCGATGACGAAAAGGGCGGTCGATTCAAGATCGCTCCAGTAGGCGATGACATCACCTGTAAACAGTTCTATTGGCCGGAAACCAACGTTCTCATCACTCGGTTCCTTGCACCCCATGGCGCGGCCGAACTCACTGATTTCATGCCGGCCGGCGTTGCCGTGTCCGGCGATGGTCACTACCACCAGGTCATTCGCCGGATAACAGCCGTTCGCGGCAGCCTGCGTTTTCGAATGGAGTGTCAGCCTGCTTTCAACTTTGCGCGGGACACGCACACGACGACAATCTCAGACGATGGGGCAACGTTTGTTTCTCCGTCGCTGAAGCTGGGCTTAGCGTCGGGTACGGCACTCGAAAAGCAGAAGAATGGCGGCGTCGTCTCGGATTTTACATTGGCAGAGGGCGAGTCCGCCGTTTTCGTGCTGCGTCATTTGTCGGACAGCGCCAGCTGCGGATTGTCGTTGTCT
>CAYYBI010000062.1:0-2862 GCA_964469835.1 uncultured Rhodospirillaceae bacterium | reverse complement strand
TCGAGCAGGCCGTCCAGGAAGGGGACATACTGGTTGCGCACGCTGTTGAAGATGTGGGCGCCACCAAACAAAGGCTTCCGGGTCTCGGCGTCCAGCAGATAAAACTCGAACTCATGGCCCATGAGCACGTCGAAACCCATGTCCGCGGCTTCATCGAGGAGCATCTTCAGCACCGTGCGGGGGGTTGATTTGATCGGCTCGCCCGGCGCCCAATAGGCATCGCAGATCACCTTGGCCGTGCCTTCAAGCCATGGAATAACCTGCACGGTCGCCGGGTCGGGAAAAAGCTGCTGATCGCGGTAGTTTACCTCCTCGTGCAGGCCCGACCCGCCGACCACACCCGACGAACTGTCCAGCCCGACGGTGCCGCCGTAGAAGTTCAAGCCGCCGCGGGCATAGCCTTCGACCTTGTCGATGGGCACCACCTTGGCGCGGCTGATTCCGTGAAGATCGGGCAGTTCGAACCGCAAGTAGCGAATGTTCTTCGCCTTGAGGTCGCCGATCATTTGGGCGATGGGATCGGATGCCGCCATATTGTCACTCCCCTGTCCTGTGGCCTGCCGGCTCGTTGTTCCGGGTCCGCGGTGCGCCGCGAAAAGCGGGCTTCGAAACCCAGCCAATAAATCTAACGAGCCAAATATGGTTGGTACAACGCAAAATGTTGGAATTACCAAATCCTGCGAGCTAGGCTCCAACGTCAAAACCGTATCCGCGCCGAAATGCTTGCCGCCCGCGCCTGGCGGAAGCCGGACTGCCGGTCACCCCGGTCACAGGGTGGCCGGCCAACGCGATTCCGGCAACGCACGTCATTCCAACCTAGCGGAGGATAACAGTCATGCTTAGCCCACAAGATCGCGTAATCATGGTCTCCGGCGCCAACCGGGGCATCGGCCAGTCGATCGCTCGATGCCTCCATGACAAGGGCTACCGCCTCAGCCTTGGGGTACGCGATGCGACGGCGATGCAGACAACCAAAGGCAGCTTCGATCCGGACCGGACCATGGTCCACCGCCACGAGGCACGCGACCGGGCGCTAAATGAAGCCTGGGTCGCGACCACCATAGACCGCTTCGGGCGGCTTGACGGCTTGGTCAACGCCGCCGGGGTCCTGCTGCCGGTCGGTATCGAGGAGGATGACGAAGCGCGCTACAACGACCTTTGGGCAGTCAACGTCATGGGCCCATTGCGCCTGACCCGCCTCGCACTGCCATATCTCAGGGCCGCTGGTAATGGACGTATCGTCAACGTCGCCTCGCTGTCCGGCAAGCGGGTCGCCGGTGATAACGCCGGCTATCCAATGAGCAAGTTCGCGGTGGTCGCGCTCAGTCATGCAACCCGCCGGATCGGCTGGGACGCCGGCGTGCGAGTTACCGCGCTCTGCCCTGGTTATGTTGCCACGGACATGGTTGCCGACGTCGCCAATCCGGCACCCGAAGAGATGATCCAGCCGGAAGATCTTGCGGAACTGGTCGCCACGGTCATCGCCCTGCCCAACAATGCCGCCGTGGCGGAGCTTTTGGTTAACTGTCGACATGAAGACACCTTGTAGCTGCCAGGACAATTATATACTTAGATTTCAACTACATGCGCTTGGCGCTTAGGAATTTCTTAACGCTGGAATCGCCATAATACGCACCGGTCGCTAATTAAATTCCGGCAGGTAAATGAAGGTTGCACGGCCCAAGATTCCGAGCCCAGCAAGGTCGTCGGGAAATCACGGGCGGTTAGGGACATTTCTCGACAAATCCACTTTTAATGCCGCCGGCCGGTTGGGCGGGCAGTTCGTCTTGCGGATCGTTGAAGCTGCCGAATTTTACCGAACCGGGGCGCCGCGCCGCGACCGCCTGCTTACTCTATCGGTCTTCGTGACCGGCATCGTGGTAGCAACTGCCGCCTTTTTCGCCGTTCATCACTACTACCAGGCCAAGGCGCAGCAAGAATTCGATGGCCCCGCGACACTCTTCGTCGCGGTCCTGACCGAGGAGATCGACCGCCACGTCGAAGCGGCCATTTCAGCAGGTGCTTTCTTCACGGCCTCCACGACCGACCAAATCACGTCGGACGACACGACCGACCCGGACGACCTTGATGACCGCTGGCGCTTCTTCGATTTTACCCGCGAGACCATCAAACGTTATCCGGGAATTCGGGCCATTGAATGGATCCCAAGGGTAGCGGATAAGAACCGTGCTGCCTATGAACGCGGAGCCGAGAAGGACGGTCTGCATGGGTTTCATTTCACACAACTGGATGCCGACGGAAATCTGGTGACGGCAACCAAGCGTGCCGAATACTACCCGATTTATTATTTCGAGCCCTTCGAAGACAACGCCGAGCTCCTGGGCATTGATCTGGCCGCCGACCGCAACGAGCTGGAAATCCTTTATCTAGCCCGCGACATTGGTGCCATGGTGGCAACCCGCACCCCGCCAACCAAATCAGCGGATCCTGAATTCGCCATCGTTCTGCCGATCTTCCGGGGCAATCGAGTGCCCGATACGGTCCTCGAACGGCGCAGGTTGCTTGTCGGATTTACGCGCGGCCACTTTCGTGTAGATAACCTTGTCAAGGCTGCGCTACCGGAGCTGACAGCGCCGCCCGGCCTGGACATCTACATCTACGACCACGATGCGGTTCGCCGCGAACGCTTGCTCTACTACTATCCCTCGCCCCTGCGCCGGGAACACGTGGCACCACTGACCGAAAAGCAGACGGCACGCGGGCTCCACACGGCAGTCAATCACGACATTGCCGGGTGGCATTGGTCGATCATGGTCAAGCCGGTACCGAGCCACTTCACCTATAACGGGGAAACCATTGCCTGGGGCGTCTGGTCGTTCATCCTACTGTTCACTGCTGTTT
>CAYYBI010000061.1:0-2560 GCA_964469835.1 uncultured Rhodospirillaceae bacterium | reverse complement strand
GTGACGTGCGGCGATTGATTGCCAGTGTTATTGCGAAGGAGGGTTTTGATAGTCTTTGCATTAAATCCCACAAACCCACGCAAAACCCTCTGATGGCTGCAATCCTGCGGCTTGTGGCGTAGTGGAAATAGGAAACTTCAGTTTAATATTGCGCGTTACAAATGCAAGGATGATTGATCGACGTATTGAGAATAGGGTGATGGAACTCCTGAGCCGGCAGGCCGCCGTTTCGCTGGTCGCACCTCGGCAGGCGCCGAGGTGGATCTAGTTCTCGATCTGGGCGGCAAGCACGGTCGATGGGCCGTTGAAGTCAAACGCGGTCTCAGCCGGCCCTTTCCGGAAAAAGCCCCGGCATCCAGCGAGAAGCCAGTGTCGCGGGGAACGCAAGATAAAGCGCGGCGCGCGAGCTTTCGGAGGTGAGCACCTCGCGCTCGATGAGCGCGGCCGAGATGCGCCGGGCCTGGCGTTCGCTGGCGCCGAGCAGGCCCGGGATTTCTCCCCGCGGGAGCTCGCCGCGATACAGAACGGCCTCGAGGATCGTGCTGGATTTAGGGGGTAGTCTTCCCCCGCGGGTTTCTTCCTCGCACCAGATTAGGATGCGGTCGTGCAGCCGTGCCGGCTCGACCAGTTCTTCCATGAAGGCAAGCTGGTCGATGCAGGTCTTCAGGAAGAATTCCGTGAACGCGGCCAACGCTTCCTCGCTCAGGTGGCCTCTGCCGTCCAGGTCATTTCTGCGGGGAACGTCGCAGGCGGCAAGCTGGGATTTGTACTCCGTCACATTGCGGGCGAGGCCTCTGGCAATCGACCAGATACCGCCGGTATCCAGCGTATCCAGCAGCATGGCATGGGACATTAGGCGGGCAACGCGTCCATTGCCGTCCAGGAACGGGTGAATCCACAAGAGCCGGTGGTGCGCCGCGGCGGCGGCCAAGATCATGTCGGTCTTGCCGAGCTTGCTGTAGACGCGCTCAAACCTTGCCAGGAACCTCGGTACTGCGCCTGGGCTGATCGGGATATGCCGACCGATCTTGACGTCCTGTTCGCGCAATTCGCCTGGCGAGACGTTGAGCCGTTCACCGGAAACTGGGTCTTCTACCCAAAGCAGCGCTTCGGGCAGGCGTTCTGCAAACCGGCGGTGGAGCTCACAGACGCCTTTGATACTCGTCGCCCCGCTTTTTAGCCCGCCATCATCGATCCATTGCTGAACCGCAATATGGGCCTTGGCTTCGAGTTGCAGATTGCGCTTGGTGTTATCAGCGCTGTAATCGTTCCTGAGGGCGCGCTCGATATCCACCGGGTGAGTGTCGTGACCCTCGATGAGATTGCTGTAATAGCAGTTCATAGCCCGCACGAGATGGGAGAGGGCGGTGAGCACACCCCCCGGCAGGCTGCGGCGGAACCCCGCCGAGCGGGCGGCCAGTTCCACAGACAAATCTGTCAGCTGCGTACGGTGTCTCGAGCCTTCCGCGATCAGCAAGGGCTCGAACAGGTCGGGGGATTCACCCCGGTCCAGCATGTTCTTCTCCTAGGTCCCTGAGTTGGCCGGTTCTTTGTCCGTTTACAAATGATACTTTAAATTATTTTAATCAATTATTTATATAGCTAAATAGCTCCAAATAGGCCTCTATTTTGGCCGCTTTATAGGCCGCGCCCAATGGGCGTGCCGGCGGCACGGCCGCACTCCCTTGGACGCTTCTAGCCCGTCTATGACTCCGCTCCTGAATCGCCTGTGAGGTTTCGAAACAGCGGTGTACAGGAAATCGAGGGTGACCAGGGCTCCCCGACCGCGATAGCGGGCCTCCGGATTGCCTATACTGGGCTCTGCCCGCGAACGAAGCAGCGTCGATTTTCCAACGCGCGGGCGCTGATCCGTCCCGGCCCACGATCGTTTACTGCGGCGGTGGTATCGCCGCGACGCTGGATGCGTTTCTGCTGCACCAGCTCGGTTACGAGGACGTATGCGTCTACGACGCGTCCATGAGCGAATGGGCGCGTGAGGAATCGTTGTCCATGGAGACCGATTGAGCGAGGTTGGGTATCCGCTAGCCGATGCCCAAGGTCGGGTGCGACAGCGTCGTCATGATGCCACGCAGTTCCGCCAGGCCGCGCAAGCGGCCAATGGACGGATAACCCGGCTGTGCCCGGCGCTGGAGATCATCGAGGATATCCTGCCCGTGGTCGGGCCGCATGGGGATAACGTGGTCCGCGCGACCCGTCTTGCGTCGTTGCGATTCCTCGCGCATGACCGCTGCGATCAGATCGACCATGTTCGTGTCGCCGCGCAGGTGTTCGGCTTCGTGAAACGAGCCGCGGACATCGTCGGGGCCGCCGGCCGCCGGGGCGCCGGGGGACACGTCCGATGTCTCGCGTTTGACATTGCGCAGATGAATGAAGTGCACTCGCTCACCCAGGCGCTCCATCATTCCGGGCAGATCGTTGTCCCCGCGCGCGCCCAGTGAACCCGCGCACAGGGTGATGCCGTTCGAGGGCAGGTCCACTGCATTGAGTATGCTCATGTAGTCCTGCTCCGTGGACATGATCCTGGGTAATCCGAGCAGCG
>CAYYBI010000060.1:0-6764 GCA_964469835.1 uncultured Rhodospirillaceae bacterium | reverse complement strand
TCGATCGCCGTGTCCTTTAGCGCGGGGAAGACATCGAGCATTTCCTTGTAGAGATGGGAGAAATCGCCGGGATTGGTGGTTCCCGCGCGACCTTTCAGCTTCCCGCCGAACAACAGACGCTTATTGTCCGGCGAAGGTTGGTAATAGTGATGGACCCGCAACGTATCGCCGTACACGCGCATCTTGGGCATCAGGTGCGCAAGAAGGTTCGGCGACAGTTCCGACGTCGCGATTATCGCCGAGGCCACCGGAACGATGCGGTCATAGAGATCGCGAGTCGCCGTCGTGGTGTACCCATTTGTCGCCACGACCACTTCGCGGCATGAGATCGAGCCCTTGTCGGAATGAACGATTACGCCGGCATCGGTTTGCTCGAGTCCGACGACCCGCGTGTGAGAATGCAAATCGACGCCCGCTGACTCCGCCCGCTCCAGCAATCCGTCATGATAGAGCGCCGGGTGTACCGATGCATCGCCCGGAAGCACGCTCCCTCCGTGATAAAGGTCCGAGCCGATTTCGTCGGTCAGGTCTTCCCGTGGCACCATGTGCGCTTCGACTCCTGCGATTTTCCGCAGGTCCTCAATATCATGCGCCATGGATTCGTAATGCGCCGGTCGGGATGCTCCGCGGAAACGTCCCGCCTCGCGCAGATGGCATTCGATCCGTTCGTCTTTGATAAAGCTCTTGACGTAATCCAGTGCCGCGGTTCCTTCGAGCAAGAGAGCCCGAGCCCGTTCCGCACCGTATAGTTCGATGAGCCGTTGGACCGTGAACCTTTGATTCCCGCTGCCGACCTGTCCCCCGTTACGGCTGCTCGCCCCATAACCGATCGTTTCCGCTTCGAGCAGCGCGACCTGCCGCCCGCCGCGCGCGAGCGTGAGCGCCGCCATCAAGCCGGTGAATCCCGAACCCACAACCACCGTGTCGGCGCTCGCCGGAAGATCCGTTTCCCGGCGCTCTTGCCGTGGCGCCCATTCCCACCACCACGGCGTAAAACTAGCGTGGGCAAATGCTTCCCTGGTCATTTACATCGTCCTCATTTGTTCAAGCGTGCCATCAGCCAATGGCTGTGCCGGGCGTCCGCGCAGTTTACGTCGTTGCATCGTCAAATCGACCGGTAGCCGCCATCCGCCATCAGGATGCCGCCGGTGACGTAGCCGGCGAGGTCGGAGGCCAGGAAGACCGCCGGGCCGACGATGTCCTCGGGCTTGCCGGCGCGCCCCAGCGGGGTGTGGTCGAGGAAGATCTGGATCAGGCCGGGATTGTTGGCGCGGGCGTCGGCGTTGAGCGGGGTTTCGATCAGGCCCGGGCCGATGGCGTTGACCCGCACCCCGTCCTTGCCGAGCTCGGCGGCGAGTGCGCGGGTGAAGCCGAGCACGCCGTGCTTCGACGTCGTATAGGCGAGCGAGTTCGGCGTGCGCACATGCATGAAGGATTGGATCGAGCCGATATTGACCACGCGGCCTTTCGTCTTCCGCAGCTGGTCGAGAAACGCGTGGGTCACGTTGAACATGCCGTCGAGGTTGATGCCGATGATGTCGTCCCAGTCCTTGGTGACCGCGTCCCGGTCGCCGGTGAACGGTGTGCGGCGGTTGATTCCGGCGTTGTTCACGAGGATCGAGATGGTGCCGATTTCCTTGGCGATGCGCTGGGCGACGGTCACGCAGGCGTCCCGGTCGCGGACGTCGAGGCCGATGCTGTGCGCCGTATGGCCGGCCTCGATGATATCCTTGCGGACGGCGTCGGCCGCATCCGGGTCCAGGTCGAGGATGACGATCTCCGCGCCCTGTTCCGCATAGCCCATCGCGATGCCGCGACCAATGCCGGAGGCGCCGCCGGTGACCACGGCCAGATGTCCGTCGAGTAATCCGCTCATGCTGCTCTCCCTGAATGCAATTGTGTTTTAGAGACACTAGCGCCCCGGTGCGGGGTCTGGAAAGCGGGCGTGCGGCACCCCGAAGGAGAGCGTGGCTATCCGGCCTTTCGCGCCACAATAAAGACGGCTGCCCCTTTGTCCGGTTGCCATCGACGGTCCAGAGCAAAACCGGCGCAGGTCAAACTGTCTTCCAGCTCTGCCCGGGTGAAAACTCTGACCACGGGCATCAAACCCAGAAATTTGCCAATTGGCGCGATCCATTTGAAATACTTCATTGAGTCTCCAAGGCATGCCGTGCTCGTGACGAAAATGCCGCTTGGTTTGAGCATTTCATGGACCTTGGCGATGGCCGCTTCCTTATTGTCCAGCAAGTGCAAGATACTTAAGCCCAACACCGCATCCAGCGACGTTTTCGGAACGCTGATCTCTTCGATACTCGATTGTTCAAATGTCACATTTGTAACGTCGCCGACGGCCGCCTTGCCTCGGGCGATCTCAATCATTCTCGATGAAATATCGATGGCGTGGATATGCTTCACATAAGGCGCATGGGCGATAGCCGTCGATCCTGTCCCGCAGCCAAACTCCAATACCTCCATATTCGGGCGGAAATACTCGCGGGTGATCTGCAGTTTTTTCCGATAGGCCGCTTCATCGGCAACCGGCCGCTTCGAATAGCGGTCTGCAAGCCTGTCCCAAAACTTACTTGGCTGTCGCATCGTCAATACCGCGTTACATTTGCGCCGGATGACCTGGTTACGGGTCTACCCGGTAGATCGCCCACACTTCGCAACTTTGCGCGTGGGAATCCTCCGGAAATTTTTCCCGGAGTGAATTGCGGATCTGCAGGGCGCGCGTCAGATCGCCGATCAATCCGTTCGGCATGACGTGCTCGCTGAAATCGTCCTCTTCTTCGGTTCCCCAATTTGTGATCAGGGAAACATCGCAATATGCGTCGATGATATCGAATCCCAGCAACCCGTCCTTCGGGACGTATCCTGCTTCAAGTTCGATTTCGACACCGACGAGCGTCGCGTTTTCATATCGCGCCAGGAATGTCCGCGCATATGCGAGGCTGGTGATCAGGCCGAGTTTGAAATCCACATTGACGCAGTTCTGCCAATCGTCCTTCGTTTGCGGCTCGAACAGGTCAGGCCGCAGAATTCCATCCACCGATTCAAATCCTGTGAGCTTTAAGCCTCGCCACTCGAGATAGCGTTGCCATTTGTCGCCAGTTTCAGGACCAAAACTTTCAACGACCTTGTAGTACATGGTGACGCCTGCGGGTGTTTTGCGGGATTCGCACAGCGATTCTTGCGAAGACCCTCGTGACTACTCATCCGGACTGGCCGGTCGGGCCGGGGTCCGGTCGACGGATGCAGACCATAATCAATTTCCTGATGGCATGGTCGAAAAGTTCCGAGGCCCCGAATTTCCTTCGCGGCATCATTCGCGGTAAAATGGCCGCGACACCATTACGCGGTTCCGTCCGGGGCCGTGCTTTTCCTCGAAAGGATCGACGTCGGATGAGTGCAGGAGAGCGGCTGCCGGGAACACCGGTTCCCATGCATAAATGGACCGGGGCGGGCGGCCTCGAGATTGCCGGCGACAGTTGGGGCGAACCGGGACGGCAGCTCGTCGTGCTCCAGCATGGCGGCGGGCAGACCCGCCATGCCTGGAAGGGCGCCGGTGAGACGCTCGGCGAGGCGGGCTATCACGTGATCGCCTTCGACGCGCGCGGCCATGGGGATTCCGCCTGGGCGGCGCCGGACGATTACGGGTCCGATTTCATGGTCGAGGATTTGTGCTGCGTGATCGCGGCGGTCGGCGCGCAACGTCCGATCCTGGTGGGCGCGTCGATGGGCGGCGGGGTCAGCCTGCTTGCCGTCGGCGAGGGCAAGGTGGATGCCGCCGCGCTCGTGCTGGTCGACACCGCGCCGCGCACCGAACCCGAAGGCCGGGCCGAGATCATGGCGTTCATGAACCAGAAGCCGGAGGGGTTCGACAGCCTGGAGGAAGTCGCCGAGGCGATCTCGAACTATCAGCCGCACCGCAAGCGGCCGCGGACGCTCGATGGCCTCGCCAAGAACATTCGGCTTGGCGCGGACGGCAAGTATCATTGGCACTGGGATCCGGCGCGCCGCCAGAAATGGCGCGATGAGACAGACTACCGGCAGCGGCTGCACGACTGCGCGGATCGCCTGACGCTGCCGACATTATTGGTTCGCGGCGGCTTGTCGAATGTCCTGAGCGAGGAGGGCGCGCAGAGTTTCCTCAAGCAGGTCCCGCACGCGGAATATGTGCAGGTGAACAACGCCGCTCACATGGTCGCCGGCGACCGTAACGACAATTTCGCCGGCGCGGCGATCGAATTCCTCAGCCGGGCCGCGCCCCCCAGTTAAGCGGCGCACCATTGCCCGGCGGCGCGCCGTTTGGCATGATCGGACCACCTGCGAATTACCTATCGGAGAACCTCCATGCCCGCCTACCGCACCTTCCTGTTCGCCCCCGGAAACCATCCGCGCAAGGTTGAGAAGGTGTTCGGCTGCGGCTCGGACAATGTGATTCTCGATCTGGAGGATGCGGTGGCGAATGCCGAAAAGGTGGCGACGCGGGCGACGGTGGTCGAGGCGCTGAAGCAGCCGCGCCGCGGCGGCGGATATGTCCGGGTCAATTCCTACAACACCGAGTACTGTTACGGCGATGCCGCCGCCATCGTCGGGCCCTGGCTCGACGGCATCATCTTCCCGATGTGCGAAAGCGCCGATCAGATGCGGTCCTTCGACTGGCTGGTCGGCAATCTGGAGCGCGAGAGCGGCCTGCCGGTCGGCGGCATCGACATCATTCCGATCATCGAGACGGGGAAGGGCATCGCGGCGGCGCGGGAGATCGCCTGCGCCGGCACACGGGTCCGGCGCATGGCGTTCGGCGCCGGGGACTACACGCTCGACATGAACATGGAGTGGACGATCGAGGAGGCCGAACTGGAGCACGCGCGGGCGGAGATGGTGATGGCGTCCCGCGTCGGCGATATCGAGCCGCCGCTCGACACGGTCTGGATCCACATCAAGGATCTGAAAAACCTCGAGGCGTCGACCCGGCATGTGAAGCAAATCGGCTTCCAGGGCAAGATGTGCATCTACCCGCCGCAGGTCGAGGTGGTGAACCGGGTCTTCACACCGAGCGACGCGGAAATCGACTTCGCCGAGCGGGTTGTCGCCGCCTTCGCGGAAGCCGAGAAGCAAGGATCGTCCTCGATCCAGATGGACGGGTATTTCATCGACTACCCTATCGTCTACAAGGCCCAGCGCACACTCGAAACAATGCGCCAGATTCGCGAGGCGGCGTAATTGGCTCTTTGATCGTCCGATGCCTGGTAGAAATGCCGGGTTTTCGGGATTTTGTGAAGAAAATCTAAACCTTTCATCGTGATGCTTGTCCGCCGTCCCAAATGGGACGGGCGAGGCGGTGGCCGGTCCGGTTCGTGCCCGGTCCGTGCGTCGTCGTGCGGCTTTTTTGAACGTGGTGGGAAGCGGTTATATGAGTTTTGGGCCTGATGCCGTCCGTCTCGGGAATTGGCGGGAGCGAGCGAAAATCACCCTTGTGCCCGGCCTGCTGATCGCGGCGGTCGCGGTCTGGGTAATGGTCTGGCTGCTGCACGGATACAGGTTCTATTTTCAGGACGACGCGTTTATCAGCCTGCGATATGTCTGGAACCTGCTGGAACACGGTGAACTGACCTGGAACCTCGGGGAGCGGGTCGAGGGATATACGAACTTCCTGTTCATCATGCTCACGGCGGGGGTGCAGCTGCTCGGCGTGAATCCCATTCCGTCCGCCCAGGTGATCAACTTCGCGGCGCTGGCCTTCATCGGTGTCGCCTTTATCCCGGTGGCGCGGACCATGGTGTCGCTGGATGCCGCCCTGATCGGCTGGGCGTTGGCGATGTCCAGCATGCCCTTCCTAATTTGGGTGTGGGGCGGGCTGGAGGCGCCGCTGTTCGGCGCCCTGGTCTTCGCGCTTCACGCCTGCGTGCTGCTGCATCTGAACGGCCGCGACAGCAGGGCCTGGGTGCCGCTTGCCGGGCTGATAGCGGCGCTGGCGGTGCTCACCCGCCAGGATGGCGCGATCTTTGCGGTCGTCGCCTGTCTTGCAATATTCCTCGGGTCCGGGCCGCTGCGCCGCGGTTTCGCGAAGTCTCTGCTATTCGCAGCCTGGGGCGCGCCGATCGTCATCGGATTTTTGGCGTTCCGGTACAGCTATTACGGCGACCTGATGCCCAATACCTATTACGTGAAGGGATCGGCAAATCTTTCGGCCGGTCTCGAATATGTCTTTACCTTTGCCGCGCAGCCGCCGTTTTTGCCATTATTGGCGTTGGGTGGCGGCATCCTGGGTTGGCGCGGCGGACGGCGCCGAGAGGTCGTCTTTGTCGGCGCGAGTGTTACACTCTACGCGCTCTATGTCGCCTTCGTCGGCGGCGATCACATGGCGTATTCGCGTTTGCTGGTGCCGCTCGTTCCCATCCTCGCGATGCTGGCCGCTCTCGGTGTGTCCGAGGTGTTGCGTGTCGTCGCCCGGCCGCTGGTGCCGATTGCGGTAGTGTCCTTGTTGATCATCCTTCAGTTCACGCAGGTGACCGGCAAGCGGTGGGATCAGGCGGCGGTAATGGGCACAGTGGTCGGGCAGCATATTGCCGAACATTGGCCGTCCGGTTCGTTGATCGCGCTGAACACCGCCGGTTCCACGCCGTTCTACAATCTGGATAAGAGATTCATCGACATGCTGGGTTTGAATGACCCGGTGATCGCGCGCCGCGAGGTTCCTGAATTCCGGCTACGCCGTCAGCGTTGGCCCGGGCACAACAAGGGCGATGGGGCCTACATCC